>CAXMTB010000138.1:0-8510 GCA_964195835.1 uncultured Nitrospinaceae bacterium
CCACACGCTGCGTCATAGCATGGCTTCCCATCTGAATGATAATAATGTTGATATCCTGGTAATACAAAGCATCCTCGGTCATTCTTCAACGCGAAGCACGGAACCCTATATCCACCCGTCTCAAGACAGTATCCGTAAAGCAATGGAGAACCTTCCAGGTATTAAACTTGTCAAAGAACTGATACGTAAAGGAGAACTTAATTTGCGATTCCAAAAACCGTTTAGACCGAAAAGAGAGTAGTATCTCACCCAAAGTATTTGCCACTTGTTTTTCTTTCTTTATAGATCGCTTTTTACGACGATCAGGGAGAAGTGGTCGCAAATTATATTTTGCTATCTTTACTGATAAATATTTCTCTTGAAATGCTCACTGTATTAATGCAGACTGTTAAAAAATAACTTCTTCTCATCATGCTTTATCAAAAAACGCCGATCTAATTGCGCCTAACTTTATATCTCACTGCGGGGTTCGCAGCGCTTCAGCGGCAGCGATTAGATGTTGGCTGAAAGAGCCAAGTTAGACCTTGGATACGTTCATTTTGCTTCTTTAATCATTTCCATTGTGATAGATTCCACTTCTTCAGCAACCTTCATTAGAGATTCTGAATTTGACAAAACCTCCAATAGCGCTTTAGGCTTTATCATTCCAATTTTTGTTTTACCTTCTTCTGAATATACCGAAATACGGCAGGGTAATACCATGTTCATACTCATATCATCGGTCAACACTTCTTTGGCTTTTTGAGGATTGCAGATCTCAAGGATTTGACATTCATTGGGAAAATCAACACCCTTTTTCCTCAAGGTCTCTTGCAGGTTGTGAATGTGCAAAATTCCAAAATTATGTTTTTTCACAGCTTCCTGCAAATCGACCACGGCTTGCTCGACGGTTTTCTCGGTTTCGACAATATATATCATGTGAAAGCCTCCTTTCTTCGTTTTTCTGATTCGTTTAACAATTAAAATGCTGATTCTCGCCTTTTTCAACCAGCCATCCTGTTGGAGGAAAAAGGAGCCAGGGTATAATGTAATAAACCGTAAGATACCAGTACTTCCATAGAAAGCTTGTGCTGTGCCCAAGGTAAATACCACAATAAAGAAGATCATAAATGAATAAAGGAAATGAAATATAAAATGACCACCATAAAGAAACTTTCAATCCTCTGCCCGGCCTTGCATTTTTCGCGCTTCGATAGATTACAAACCAAATTGGGGGTAAAATTGCCAAGTCAAATATGATCATAAATTTCGTGGAATATTGCTGGTAATACTCTGGAAGCCCTGCAATCCAAAAGAGAAGCCAGGCTAAAGATACTGTAGCAAACAGTTGTAAGTGTCTACGCAACCGCATCGTTTTTATTCTCCAGCATATAACGGGCGCGAGGTGAGGTGCACCCCCAACTTTGGGCAAATAATTCCAGACAAAACAGAAGCTTATAATTTAAAGAGCGTACCGGAAGTCCCCAAACTCAGTTCTTCTTGCCTGTTAACTCAATTCAGTTACAGGCGAAAAATTATCACAATCATCGCAATATTTTTCCAGCGCTTTATGATAGTTTTTTTGTTTTAATGCGTAGAGGTTCTCATCCCAAGATTGTCCGTTTTTTTGCCCTAACAATTCAAGCAATTCGCTTATTTTTGATCGAATATCCTCCATCTTTGTACATGTGTTATTAAAGTTTTTACAGTTGACAAAAATTCTCGGTATCATATTGGCCCCTCGAATTAAATCTTACCGGATTTCTACCGGTTGCACATTTCAAATATAACAGACGCGAGATGAGTTGTACCCCCGACTTGGAGAAAATTATGACCGCTCCCTTCCTTCAAAGTTCAAAGGTTGGCAAAAGAGCGAAGCGAATTTAGCCGTCTGAGTTAAGCGTTTTATTGGACAGATGTTCATTATTTATCAAACTCTGATTTCATTTCCTGTTCCAATGCCTGTATACGACGCATAACCTTTTGTATAAATATTTGAGAAGATTCGCCGAGCTTCTCCATAGCGATTTGCTGTTTGTTAATGTACAATTGGCCTAATTCAGACTCAAAAAATTGTATTAAGGACCTCAATTCTTCATCTGAATATATTGATTTGATGATTTTTACGTGGTTTCCTTTGATTTTTCCCCACGACAATTCTTCAACTAAAATATTCGTCATCTTGTTACTATATTTTTCAAGTAATTTGCGTTGATTTTCATTTAAGTTCTTTGCTTTGGAACGTTTATTCATTTGCTGTGAGATTTGTGTTTTTAGCATATCAAGTAATTTGCTGTTTTGATCCTTTTGCTTGGTAACAACTAAAAATTTTTCTGCGAGAATATCCAATCCACCTTGATTTGCACTTGAATTTATAGGAACTGACAAAAAAAATAAAAGCAGAATAATTGTAACGTATCTCATATAATTTCCTTTGTTGTTTTAGGATTAGACGGATGCCGCTCAAATTATAACCTTCGTTCAATTGAGGTATAAGATTATTTCATCCATTAGTGAATATCCATTTTCTGATGCTATTCGCTCTTCACCCTGAGCGCTTATGCTGACCGCCGGCTGCGAGATATCGAGCTTTGGAGCCAAATCCGCCATTGTCATCATAAAATACCTTTCG
This sequence comes from uncultured Nitrospinaceae bacterium, assembly GCA_964195835.1. Taxonomy (GTDB): domain Bacteria; phylum Desulfobacterota; class Desulfobacteria; order Desulfobacterales; family UBA11574; genus UBA11574. Next base: position 2,612 of record CAXMTB010000138.1, read on the forward strand.
ACGTTCGATATCCCTAATCGTCACTTTTGATTCCCCTTCTGCCAATGGGGTAGCTACCGGTTTTACCTGCGAAAGGCAAAGCAATCATCCACAAGAGGGTGAGGCGAGACGGATCGCGGAACTGGTTCAGACCGATGGTCATTTGTTCGTGACCCTTCATTGGCTGGGGCCGGTATGTTCCAAACAATCGATCCCACCATGGGAGGTTAAAACCAAAGTTGCTATTGGTCTCAGAAGGAAAGACAGAGTGGTGGACCCGGTGCATATCCGGCGTGACCACCAATAGTCTCAGTACCCGGTCAAGACCCAACGGAATAAAAAAATTGCCGTGATTAAACATGGCTGCTCCATTCAAAAGTATCTCAAATATGATAACACCGATGACAGGGGCTCCCAGCAAGGTGATGGCTCCGGCTTTGATCCCCATAGAGATGATGATCTCAATGGGATGAAAACGCGTGCCGGTTGTAATATCATAATCCATGTCTGCATGATGCATCATATGCAGGCGCCACAAAACAGGAAGCGCATGAAACATCACATGTTGGATGTAGATGACAACGTCAAGGAGGATAACCGTTAAAACCACCTCCACCCAGAGCGGCCATTGAATAAGGTTAAAAATCCCCCAGCCATGCAGTCCTATCCATATGGAGATGCCCACGGCACCCGCAGGAAAGAGAATCCTCAACAGGAAGGTGTTGATGAACACGATGCCGATGTTTGCAAACCATCGACTTTTTTTGGACGTGGTCAGGGTCCGCCGGGGGACAAGAAGCTCAACGAAGCCAATGATCAGAAAAATACCGCCGAAAAACGCCAATCGAATCATCCATTCATTTTTGAACACGAATTCTGTCATCTCATCTATTCCTTCAAAACCATGTTCCCCAAAGCCTGGAGGGTTTCATAAATGTATGAGGTCCGGAAGGTTGTCATTAAATTTGCCTTTCCAACATTTTTGCGACAACCGACAGGTGGGACTTTTCTTCATCTGCTATCTTATAAAGCGCATTCTTTGAGAGAGGGTCCGAAACCCTATCCGAAAAGCGCAGATAAAGATCCAGTGCTTGGCTTTCCAGCATCAAAGCAAGGCTCAACGCATCCGGGATGGTTTTCAAGTGGGGTTCATTCTCTTCCAGAAACGATACCGCGTCGAATCCCCCTTCCATGGTCTGGCTTTGGATGTCCGCTTCAAATGCCTCAACATCCTGAGCCTGCGGGTCAATTTCCTTTAGAAGCCGAAGGAGGCTTTTTTTATGCCCCTGTTCAGCGCCCACCATTTTTGAGTAAAAATCTGAAAGTTGAACGTCTTTAGTCCTTGAATTGAGTCTGGCGTAAAACCTCTCCAGGGCCATTTCCATGGCGTAGGCCAACCGAATGATCTCCAGCGGTGTTTCATCTCCACGCACAAGTTCCATATTGAGTTCCACGGGCCCTTTGGCCGTGACACCATTCCAGGCCTGGATGCCCCCGGAGAGGTTGTAAACCTCCTTGAAGCTCGCCCCGGAAAGAAACTGTGCGGCAGCGCGGCTGCGGCCTCCGATTGCACAGTATACAATTATGGGTTTACCAGGGTCAAGCTGATGCATTTCATCTCCCAAAACAGGCAAGGGGATCAGTTTTGCCCCGGAAATATGATCTTTTTCGTACTCTTGGGGCTGTCGCACGTCCAGAAGCGTATAAAATCCTTCCTTGTGTTCAGCCATGTATTGCTTGGCCGCATCGCTGTCCATGGATCGGACCGGTGTAAAAAGTTTTTTTACATTGATCATGACCACCTCCAAAATCATAAATGAAAACCCTTGGTGATATCGGGGCTGTTGGTGAAAGATTGACAAAATTTTTCCTGACCACATAAACTTTTCAACTTTTCACCAACGCCCCCCATGTCCTTCTATCATCACAAGTGAGAGTGTGAAATAGGTTTCAACTTGCCGAAAATATTATTTAAAATGTTTTAATTCACTATTCAGGATTTGACCCTATTCCTTAAGTTGAGCCAACATGACAGAGCAAATGCCAAGATACCCAGAATCAAGACTGCCGCGTCCACAACCAAAGGGTCCCATGTATATCCTGTTAGTTTATCTGCATAGTACTTGACGTATGAATTCGGCAAGTTAGTCTCTCCGAGTTTACGCTTAACCTCCCAATGCCAGTCCGTACAAGGGCAGTAGCCCCAACCGTAAAATATTCCTAAACCGAACCAAGATAAAATAGTCAGGCCAGTAGTTATCAAATGTATGCGTCGTGTCCTTTTCCACACCCAACCGGTTAGAATAAATAGAATCAAGCTGCCATGGAATATGTTGAAGAAATAATCAAGGATCGTATACATTCAAATCCAATCTCGACATCAGCCGCATTTTCTTTTGAATATACAACAAGGCGTAATTGCTTGTCGCCGTGCTTAAAGATTTTGCATTTAACACCTTCAAGCGGTTCTTCTCAGTTTAAGTCGTTAAAATTCACTTTATATTAAAGCATGGACATTCCTCAATTAATTGGATCTATGACGGGCGCGAGATGGACTGCACCCCGATTCTACCTGTCAATCATTTCACAGCCCTTCAAGTAGCTTGTAATACTCCTTGAGCGTACGAATGGATTCCATTGTGGTTTGGAACAAGATCCAACTGAGAACAAGTATTCCTATTGTGAGTCCGATCTTCCATGCCCGCGTCGTTTGTGGACGCCACCAAATCAGGGGCAATGCCAGCGGCCCCACACAAAAGACTGCGATGATAATAAAGGATTTTCGGAAATACCATTGAATCTTTTCCTCTGCAAAGCGTGGGTCGTTGGAGGCATCCAGGAATTCACCGCAGTGTTTACACTTTATCGCGTCGTCTTGAATTTCTTCAGCGCAAAAAGGGCATTTTTTCATTATCATCTTTCTTGGGTAGAACATGTATTATCGGTAAAAACCAAAGGTGGTTTCCGCCGGCCCGCCGACCGTCCCAACCCGAACTTGATGTCTCAATTTTCGATGTCGAGTTGGCGAACGTCGCGTCGGTGTGCGTCTGGGGGTCTTGACCGCCTAACGGGTCCGGGATGAACGGCACTCCCGACTTTGGGGAAATGATTTCAGATAAAATAGAAACTTATAATTTTATGGGCGTTCCGGAAGTCCCCGTCCCGGAAATCCTACCCTGGAAGCTTTAGCGGATAGTAACGCCTCGGTCCCGGAGGTAGTCCTTCAACTCGCCAATCCCAATGATCCCAAAATGGAACACCGAAGCGGCAAGCAAGACTGTAGCGCCCGCTTGGACAGCCTGATAGAAATGCTCCAATTTTCCTGCGCCACCGGAGGCCACCACGTCGGCCGAGACCGCTTCCTTAATGGCTCTGATCACCGGCAGATCATAACCGGTCTGTACGCCGTCGCCCGCTTTGCTGGTAGGCAGAATAACCGGAACACCGTATCCGTCAATACGCTTTGCCCATTCGATCGCGTCTGCACCAGTGGCTGTCCGTCCCCCATCGATATAGACTTCATAGCCTGAAGGCATGGCCTCGTTCTGATCCACGTCGATGGCCACCGTCACCTTCTCGGCGCCCAGCGCTTTGACCATTTCTGCGACCAGTTCAGGCTTCCGAAAGGCGGCGCTGCTGGTCGACACCTTGTTTGCGCCGGCGCTTAGCACCAGCTCGGCCGATTTCACATCAGAAATCCCGCCGCCAACGGTAAATGGCACCGTCGTGACCTCGGCAACGCGTTTGACTACGTCGAGCATGGTGGCTCTACCTTCCACCGTGGCTGTGATATCCAGCAGCGCCAGTTCGTCTGCGCCAGAGTCACAATATGCTCGTGCGCATTCGACCGGATCACCAGCGTCTATAATGTTCACGAAGTGGACGCCCTTGACGACGCGTCCGTTCTGCATGTCCAGGCACGGCATGATTCGAATTGGTTGGTTCATTGTGTACCTCCTCCTCACCTTGTTTTATAGAACTATCCTCTTCCCAAACGCTCGAGCAACAGGCATAGCATCGGTTGTGCCTGCCCAGCCGTCGATAATTTTCAACATAGACTCTACCCAGTTCTGCGTACCCCAACGTGAGTCTCATCGGTTGCCGAAAGCGTCCCAGCGCTGTAGGAAATTCGCGTGCAAACTTTTGTTAGCTATATTTAGCGACAAATGTCAACCTAACTCGACAACCAAGCTTCTGCTTTTTGGTCTATATTAAAAGCCTTAATTTCTAGACCTGGGTACAAAGCCCCCTCAAATTCACTTACTTTCTTTAACCAAGTCTTATCAGTCAATACCGCTGCGCGGTCAAATTTTTTCATAAGCCCAAACATCGCAGGAAGCCCGAGCGCAAAGCTATGAGCCGACTTGACCCCATTTCCTATCATCAAAACCAAAAATCGATGTCTGCATGCTTTTGACACCCGCAAGCGCTCTTTTACTAAGGTTCATATATACTCTAAGATCGCGCGCTTTCTTTTTATATTCTCTTACATCCTCTTCTGACCAGAAGAGTAATGACTTCCGTCAGAATACGTCCACAATGCTTGGGCTCTTTGTTTTTGCAAGAGGCACTAATGGTAAGCAGAACATAGGGTCGGATCCATCAGTCACATTTGTGATATTCAGTTCGCTGTCAATTGCGATCTCTATTTGTCTGCCGCTATTGGCGCATTCTGCCTGAATAGTAAAAGCCAATTCCTTATTTTGTAATCTCCCATACACGAAGGGAGTCGCAAAAGCGTCAGCGGCTCATGCGGCAAAAAATTGCTCGCCGGAAGAGGCAGTCATTCTGAAACCCGTGTTCTCAAGAGAAAGAGGATAAGCCCAGTTTATGCCCTTGCCATCGTCTCGATAAATGAATGTTTTTAAGTTTTCAAGCTTGTTAATAATTTGATACACCTGATCATTTGGCATTCCTAGTTCGTTGGCGATAAACTCTGCTGTAATAGGATCTTTGACAACCGCCATTTTCATAACGATAAAATGATGGACTCTACGCTCCTCTTTCGATAAAGAATCTGCATTTGCCTTGGCACCTTTTTCGCCTTTTCTCGCCCCTTTTTGTGAAAGCAGCGGCGGTATTCGCATCATAAAACCGCGAAACCCCATGTACAATTTATGTTTCAGATCATTTTTCATGAATTTACCACCTTATGTTATTGGTTCATCAAACCTTTTTATAAACTCAAAATGGCATCAATATATTTCGTCAGGTTTTGATTTGCTTCATAATAATAGAGGTTTTGACATATCGCCGCTAATCAGCCCGCGCTGCTTTTTGCGTCGTCTGAATTAGCATTGTTAGGCGATTAGTCGTGATCGACAAATATCAATTTGCTTGTGTCAAAACCCAGTGTCGCTGCTTTTTCTATTAGAATATCTTTAATGCCTTCCTTTATTTTTGGGCCTCTAGCCAAAATCCATAAATAAGATTTGTCAGGGCCGCATACGAGTGAATATTGATAATTCTCATGGTCAAGTCCAAAAACGATATAAGAACCATAAAAGGGGCCAAAGAAAGAAACTTTCAGGTAACCCTGATCAGATCCTTTTACAAAATAAGCCTTCCCTTCAGCGTCTTTCCATGAGTTTTCTTCAGCGGAATAACCGCGGTTTAATACTCTGACACCACCGTCATCCCGCAAACTGTAATCTGCTGTTATTCGGGTCAAACCTCGTTCAAATGAATGATCCAGCCTCGCAATTTCGTACCACTTCCCCAGATATTTTTCTAACTTGAAATTATCAACGGGTTTCACATTTTCAGGTATTCCAACACACCCCATTAAGAATAAAACCAATACTATTGATAGTTTTTTCATCTCTGTTTTTACCTATGAAGCCTAACCAACAAACCCCGCAGTTAGCGCAGTTTGCCTTTTATTAATAGGCGTTTAATGATGAAGCATGATCCCATAAAA
>CAXMTB010000139.1:0-263 GCA_964195835.1 uncultured Nitrospinaceae bacterium
CATCCTCTCTCTGGGCGCCGCCATGCTCTTGACGGCCATCCTGTTCTTGTCCAAAAAAACCCACCGAAAATTCGGGGGGCTGGCCCTCTGCCTGTGCCTGGGCATTCTGGCCTACGGAGCCCACGTAGGCATCGACCCGACCCTGGACAAGTTCGAAAATCCTAACAATCTGTACGGCCGGTTCCATATCACCCGGACCATTTTCCCCATGATTCGGGACTACCCGGTCTCGGGGGTGGGCCTGGGGAACTTCCGCTACGTGT
>CAXMTB010000139.1:273-8505 GCA_964195835.1 uncultured Nitrospinaceae bacterium
ACCCCCGGTACATCGACGATTATGACCGGGTCTCCTCCAGCGGCTACGCCCACAACGACTGGGTGGAGGCCGGTACCGAAACCGGATGGCCGGGCCTGGTTCTCCTGGTGTCGGCGTTTGCGGTCTATCTGGTGAAAATGATCCGTGTCTGGCGCCGTCGGCGGGATCTCCACGCCCTGGGGATCGGCGCCGGCGTTATGGCCGGCCTGGTGGCCGTGGCCCTCCACAGCTATTTCGATTTCAACATGCACATTCCGGCCAACCCCTTCACCCTGGCGGCCCTGGCTGCCCTGGGCTACGCAGCCGTCCACCGGCAGGGCCACGGCCCGAGCGAGTCCTTTTTTTATTCCATGGGAAAAATCCCCCTGACCCGGTTCCGGCAATACGCCCTTTTTGCTGTGGCTGTGCTGGTCTGCGGATTTGCCGTGGAGTCCGCGGGAAAACATTTTCTGGCCGAGGCCGCATGCCCCACCGAATGGAATTCCACCCTGAATTTGAACTGGCGGCCGGAGCTTTCAAACATCGAAAAGGCCATATCTCTGAACAGTGAAAATTTCGCCTATCACAATAAACGGGCCGTTCATTTCATGTCGTTGAATGCAGAGGACAAGGAAGACCAAAAAGCCAATGCCCTTGAAGCCGGAAAGAGCCTCGAGGCGGCTGTTCGCCGGAATCCCACCAGCGGCATCTTGTGGTACAGCCTGGGAAGCGTCTATTCCACATCCCGGTACGATCTCTTCGACTATCTGAACCAATGGCTTCCCCGGGCCGACGCATGCTTTGACGCCGGGATAAAATATGCCCCCATGGACGAGCACATCCTCTTCAACGTGGCCTGGTACTGGGTGTGGCGGGCGGGTTTACTTTCGGAAAAGAAAGAAGAAGGTAAGAAAATAAGAAGGTTAGAAGGAAAGAGAGAAGGGCAGGGCTTTGCGATGCAAAGTGTTAATGGTGAAAAACAAAAGGAAAGAGGAAATAGTAAAGAGGAAATAGTAAAGGGGAAAGGGCAGATGTCAGAGGGCTTTGCGGGACAAAGGGTTAATGGTGAAAAACAAAAGGAAACTTGTCGGGAGGATGGGATCCGGAAGTTTCAGGAGTATTTTCAGAGGGCTTTGGCACTGGCGCCCCAGCAATGGGAAAAGGCCGTGGAGCGGACCTGGGCCTATTTCCCGGACGATTCGGTGGTCATGGGGATCGTTCCGGAGAACGACGACGACCTGAAAAGCAGCGTCCTGAAGTATTTGGCAAGCACGGAGACCCTCGAACCTGAAAACCCGGTTGCAGACAAGCAATATCACACGGTGGGCACCAACGAGACCCTGTACAGCATCGGCCGGCGCTACGGCGTGACCGTGGGAAAAATCCGCCGCCTGAACCATCTTGGGAGCAGCAGCGTCATTCATCCGGGGCAGAAGCTTCTAATAGAAAATTAAGGAAAGAGGGCTTTGCGAGGCAAAGCGTTAATGGTTATTCGTTATCTGTTAATCGGGAAAAAACAAAGGGCATAGAGCAGAGCGCAAAGGGCAGGGGACAGAAGTCAGAGATCAGATGTCAGTAATCAGGGGCCAATGACAAATCACAAATAACGAATAACCAATAACAAATAACCCATAACGTTTCCCTTTTTTGACATAAAAACCATGGAGGTGATCATGAAAGCATTTAGTGAAAGAAAAAGTGGTTTGAACATTTTTTTTGTGCTGGCGATCCTTTTAATGGTGGTGAGTTTTGCGTCTGCTGCCGATGAGGTGAAAAATAAAATTCCAGGAGACACCCCGGGCGCCGTTACCCAAGCGGCGCCGGAGCATCAGGGGAGCGTCCAACAGCGTGTCGCAGATCCCAAAGGCCCTCCCGTAAATCCGGGACCGGGCTGGTATGTCAAAACCCGGGGCAAGAACGCCGGAACGTACAAGTATTTCGAGCATGGGCACCCGGAAAATCAAAGTGAGTGGGACTATTACGGGCCGAATCCGCCGCCCTATGGAAGTTGACGGATGTTGAATCTGGACAAAAAAACAGGAATCCGGTTAATTCAAAAATAACACACGCACTGTAATTTTATTCGGTTTAATGTTTACCCTATAGTTGCATAAATAACAGGGGATCGGCAATTCAAAACAAAAAGGCAGGGCTTAAATCTGAAATTGTGCCCACAGTGCCCATTTTTTTCAAAAAAAGCCTAGCATTTCCCGACCTAAAATCCCTCGGTCCTTAGTGGCTGTAGGAGTTCAATTCTCGTCCCGGGCACCAAAATATAAAGGGGGTATTGTTTTAATAACAATGCCCCCTTTTTTATTAGATTGAGCGTTTCAAATTGTGACAATTTTGTTTCGATTCCTATCTGCCGAATTGGTGATGGTGTTTAACGCTTTATAACAATAAAAACTCCTAAATATATAAAATTTATAACACGCCGGCGCAATTTGAAACGTTCAATTTAGGTTTGAATAACGTACGGATATTTATGAACGGGTGTTTTATATCTTATTGTTGATTTTGACTTTAAAATCAGGTATAGAGATTTTGGAAAAAAGGATTACCGGAGAAAAGCATGCCTCAATGTGTCCTTCTGAATGCTGACTATACCTTTCTAAATGTGGTTAACTGGAAGCGGGCAATGTGCCTTATCACAAAAGGAAAGGTACGGGTCTTAAAACATTCTGAAAAAATAATTAGAACTGCAGAAGGCATTGTCATTAAAATTCCTGCGGTCATGCGTTTGATGAAACTTATAAGGACGCTTTACATAAACAGAGTGCCTTTTAGTAAAAAAAATGTCCTAACAAGAGATGGATTCAAGTGTGCATATTGTGGAAGCCATTATGGAAGACTTACCATTGATCATATTATACCAAGATCCAGAGGCGGCAAAACCACATTTGAAAACTGTGTTTCTTCCTGTAGGTCATGCAACAATACAAAGGGGGGGAGGACACCTTCGGAAGCCCGTATGTATCTTAAAGTGAAGGTGTATCAACCAACGATTTCAGAGTTTTTAAGACTGAAAGTTAAAAAACTCGGCATCAATGAAGTATTGAAGGATTTTGGGATATATTAAGGCCGATATTTACATTCTAACAACCTCGGTTTACACTGAAAAGCCCGGACAATACCCTGTTCGGGCTTTTCAGTGTAATCCCTAATGTTGTAAAAGCAGATGTAGTGTAAACCTTCCGGCGGACTTGATGTGTGCGTGTGTATTCCCTTGACAGAAAACTGTTTTAAAAGTACCTTTTAACATTTAAAAACCAAGCCGGTTTTGGAGGTTATATGGACTATAAAAAAACACTCAACCTTCCCAATACAAAATTTCCTATGAAAGCCAGTCTGGCAAAGCGCGAGCCCGAGCAGTTGAAGTTGTGGGATGAGCGTCGATTATATGAAACAATCAGACAAGCTTCCAAAGGTCGTGAGTCATTTATTTTGCACGACGGCCCACCCTATGCAAACGGCCATATTCATATCGGCACGGCGCTCAATAAGATTTTAAAGGACTTTATTGTTCGTTCCCGCCAGATGGCTGGTTTTGATGCTGTTTATGTTCCGGGCTGGGATTGTCACGGACTTCCCGTTGAACACAATGTTGAAAAAGAGCTGGGCCCAAGGAAATTAAAAATGTCTCAAGGTGAGATTCGCAAGCTGTGCCGGGCTTATGCTGAAAAATTTATTGATATACAGCGGGAAGAATTTAAACGATTGGGGGTCATGGGTGAATGGGAAAATCCATATTTGACCATGAATTACGCTTACGAAGCCACGATTGCCCGTGAGTGTAATAACTTTGCACTGGAAGGTAGTCTTTTTCGGAGTAAAAAACCGATACATTGGTGTTGTAGCTGTAAAACGGCCCTTGCTGAGGCAGAGATTGAATATCATGATGAATCATCGCCGTCTATTTTTGTTAAATTTTTGTTTCAGGATGATTTAAGTCATGAAATTAACGGCCTGGCTGATAAGAAGGTATTTGTGGTTATTTGGACAACAACGCCCTGGACTATCCCGGCGAACCTGGCCATTGCCATTCATCCGGATATTATTTATGCAGCTGTCGATACAAAAAATGGTGAAGTACTTATTCTGGCAAAGGAACTGGTAGGAGATTGCATGAAAACTTTTGGGTTTTCAGACTTCTCCATACTCGCCGAGATTAAGGCTGACGCACTTGAACGAAAGAAATGCCGCCACCCGTTATATGACCGTGAATCATTGATCATTATTGGATCTCATGTAACGATCGAGGCCGGAACAGGCTGCGTTCATACCGCTCCCGGTCACGGGCGTGAAGATTATGAAGTAGGGCTTTTATATGATTTGGATGCGTACTCTCCGGTAGATGAAAACGGTTGCTTTACCCAGGAAGCCGACCTTTTTAGTGGTCAGTTTGTCTTCGAAGCCAATTCGAATATCGTTGCCCATCTTCATAAAAATGGTGCTTTGATTGCCCATGAAAAAATGGAGCATTCCTATCCCCATTGTTGGCGGTGCAAGAAGCCGGTCATTTTTAGGGCCACGCCCCAGTGGTTTATATCCATGGACAAAACAGGGTTGAGAAAAAATGCCCTAAAAGAAATCGACAAGGTGACATGGATTCCACATTGGGGAAAAGAACGAATCTACGGAATGATTGAAAATCGTCCGGACTGGTGCGTTTCAAGACAGCGGGCATGGGGCGTTCCCATCGCTATTTTTTATTGCGAAAAATGCAACGAGATGTATCTCAATTCGGATATCATCGACCATATCTGCACATTGTTTGAGGAAAATGGCGCCGATATATGGTTTGAAAAAAATGTAGAAGAACTGCTTCCTGAAGATGCCGTATGTAAAACATGCGGCAACAAGGCGTTCATTAAAGAAGATGATATTCTGGATGTATGGTTTGATTCCGGCGTCAGCCATGCAGCGGTACTGGAACAACGTTCGAACCTTAAATGGCCCGCAGATCTCTATCTGGAAGGCAGTGACCAGCATAGAGGATGGTTTCACAGTTCACTCCTGACGGCAGTGGGAACAAGGGGAAGTGCCCCTTACAAATCTGTTTTGACGCATGGATTTGTCGTCGATGCCGAAGGCAAAAAAATGTCCAAGTCTCTTGGCAATGTCGTGGCACCGGAAGAGGTAATTAAAAAGCATGGCGCTGAAATCCTCCGTCTATGGGTATCTGCATCTGATTACAGGGATGATATTCGTATTTCTGATAATATATTAAAGCAGTTGAGCGATGCCTACAGAAGAATAAGAAATACCAGCCGATTCCTTATAGGTAATCTATATGATTTTGATCCAGAAAAGGATGCGGTCTCTTATGATAAGATGCCTGAACTGGACCGATTTGCGCTGCACAGGCTTCAGGATTTGATTCAAAGGGTACGCAGAGCTTACGATACTTACGAATTTCACATTATTTACCATGCCCTTTATAACTACTGTATCGTCGATCTTTCTGCTTTTTATCTTGATATCCTCAAAGACCGGCTGTACACGTCACCATCTCAATCCAAAGAAAGAAGGAGTGCGCAAACCGTTATATACAATATACTGGACTCCCTGGCCCGAATAATGGCGCCGATACTTGCATTTACTGCAGAAGAAATCTGGAATTTCATGCCGGGCCGCAAAATGAATTCAGAAAGTGTTCATATGGCATCATTGCCGGTGGTTAATGAGGCATGGAAGGATGAACAATTGGCAGAAGAATGGAAGAAAATTATTGAAGTTCGGGGTGAAGTTACAAAAGCACTTGAGGAGGCACGAGTAAAAAAGCTCATTGGGCATTCTCTGGATGCATCTACTACCATTTATACAGATGGTGACCTATACGATATTCTTGAAAAGCATAAGGATGACTTAAGAACGATATTTATCGTTTCGGAAGCTTCGCTGATGAAAGGAGAAAAGCCCGACGAAATATATAAAAGTCTTGATATTGAAGGTTTGTCAATACGGGTTGAACCTACATCGGGTGAAAAATGCGAACGGTGCTGGATACATGATATTTCCGTTGGAGCCGATTCTGAACAACCGACGATTTGCAGTCGGTGTCAGGATGCGCTATGAGAAATGAAGACCGACAATTTAATAAAGGAATAATTTAAAAGTGTGCTCGAGTTTTATTACTTCAGACGGATCAGATTCCAAGTTTGGCAAATATACAAAACTTGCCGTTATTTCCGGTTTAGTAATTATACTTGACCAGATTACGAAGATCATAATTTTAAAAAATCTTCCACTTTATCATTCCATTACCATTATACCTGGATTTTTCAACATCACGCATATTCATAATCCCGGTGGTGCTTTCGGGTTTATGGCCCACCAGGATTCGAGTTTGCGTAATTTCCTTTTTCTTTTCCTCGCATCATTTGCCGTTTGCTTCATTTTTTACTTCTATAAAAACACGTACAGAACACATCCTTTTCTTGCCTCGGGGTTTGCCTTAATCCTCGGTGGCGCCATTGGTAATCTGATTGACAGAATTAGATTTGGAAAGGTCGTTGACTTTCTGGACTTTTACGTCCGCAACCACCACTGGCCTGCTTTTAATGTCGCAGATAGTGCAATTACTGTTGGAATCACCATTTTTATATTTCATCTTCTCTTTAAGAAAATGCCGTAGAATAAAATGCTCAAGTTTTACACCCTTAGTTTACACCATTTCCAATAAAGTGTGGCAGGCCGGTAAATACAATGCCTGAAATTCAATATAAAGAACTGAATGATTATTTGCAAAACCTTAAAGAAAATCAAAAGGCCAAAGGTTTTGCTCCGGTGTATTTGATTTATGGTGAAGCGCTGCTGTACAAAAGCGCGCTGGAAACCCTGCTGGATGTTTTGTTGCCCAAAAAGAATCGGAGTTTTAATTACGAAGTCATTGACGGCGCGAATGGTCATATCGAAGAGGTTGTCGAACGGATAAACACCTATTCACTTTTAGCTGAGACAAAAGTGGTTGCCATTTGCGACTCCAAAATATTCTACTCAAAACAGGATGAAGGACGGCTGTTACAAAAAGCAAAAGAAGCCTATGATACCCAAAACATTAAGGAAGCGGCAACGTTACTATTGAGTCTTCTGGGTATTTTAAATCTGTCGTTTAATGATATCAGCGAGACAAATAGAATAAAGACCTTGAAACTCGATTCAGACAAGTCGAGTGATCATGAATGGCTTGATAAGGTCATAAAATATTGCAAGGAAAACAACCTTTTTATACCCTCTGAAAAATATAGTGTCGATATTTTGCCGCAAGCCATTGAAAAAGGATTTCCCCAAAATAATCATTTGGTCATTACCACTGATATGGTTGATAAACGCCGAAAGCTTTTTAAGATCATAAAAAATATCGGCATGATTATTGACTGCTCGGTGCCAAAAGGAGATCGAAGGGCGGACAAAATTGCACAAGAAGCTGTCCTTTCTGAAAGGATGGAAGTCTTGCTTGACCGGTATGAGAAGACAATGGAAAAGGGAGCATACCGGACAATGTCTGAAATGACCGGTTTTGATATTGGAACTTTTTCCGATAATCTTGAAAAACTGATTAGCTATGTCGGAGATCGAAAACGGATCACGGTAGAGGATGTCGCGTTTGTTCTAAAACGCACAAAAAAGGACCCCATATATGAATTGACGAATGCGATAGCAGATCGAGATTTTGCTAAATCGCTCTTTTTTTTAAAATCACTTTTGATGGAAAAATTTCATCCCCTTCAAATTCTGGTCTCAATGACCAATCAGATCAGAAAGCTTTTGGTGATCAGGGATTTTGCGGAAAGTCCTCATGGCAGTTCCTGGTATCCTGAAATGCAGTACGCTCAGTTTAAAAACAACATTATGGCATCGGTTCAGTCATATAATAAAGAACTTCTGGATCAGATTGAAGATTGGGATGACATGCTTTTAGGAGATATGGATGGGGACACCCAACGAAAAGAAAAGAAGCGTGAAAATAAAAAACGTAAACCGGTTACGGATCTTGAAATTCCAGACAATCCTTATCCTGTTTACAAGATGTTGATAAAGTCAGAGAAATTTACGAAAAATGAGCTTATTGACGACATCGAACACCTGAGTCGGGCTGATTTCCGGCTCAAATATACGAAACAAAGGCCCAAGATGGTATTGGAAGAGGCTATTCTTTGGATATGCAATACCTAACCCGGATAAACTGGCCTCCGGCTTGTAGATCCTACGGCTCGGAAAGAAAAAACAAATAACAAATCACAAAAAACA
>CAXMTB010000140.1:0-8423 GCA_964195835.1 uncultured Nitrospinaceae bacterium
TTTGGGAGAATCCGAAACATCTGAAATCTCATTGTCCTCATCGCTGCCGGTTTGGTCTTCAGAGGCTTTGGGAGAATCCGATACATCTGAAGTTTCACTGTGCTCTTCTTCTTCCAGTATAGCTTCTTCGGATGTTTCATCGGCTTGATCCTTGCTTAATAGATACTCCTTTGCAGCCTCAATAAGTTGTATGGCTTTTTCTTCAGTAATATCTCTTATTTGAATTAGATCTTCTACAGAGGCATTGCTAAGTTCATAGGCAGAAAAAAAGCCTTTCTCATACAATGCGTCCGCCAGACTGATCCCAAGATCCGGCAGTGATACAAGAGAATCATATCCGTCCTGCATGGTTCCACTGTATCGTGTTTCACTGGTGACATCGAGGTGCCATTTGGTCAACTTTGAAGCCAGCCGTACATTCTGTCCTTTTTTTCCGATGGCTATTGAAAGAAATTCATCAGGAACAATGACTTCCATGGAACGATCCTCTTCGTCTATGATAACTCTTGAAATTTCCGCAGGTGAAAGTGCATTGCACACAAATCTTGCAGGATCAATATGATATGGAATAATATCTATTTTTTCACCTCTGAGTTCCTGTACAACGTTTTGTACACGGCTGCCTTTCATTCCGACGCAAGCGCCAACGGGATCTATATCAGAATCGTTTGAAGCTACTGCAAATTTTGCCCGTATGCCGGGTTCACGTACGGCTCCGATAATGGTGACGATTCCCTCGTTTATTTCCGGCACCTCTGTTTTAAAAAGGGCGATTAAAAAGTTAGGATGCGTTCTGGAAAGAACAATTTGCGGACCGCGTGTGTCGTAAAGGACATCAATAATGTATGCCCTCATGCGATCGCCACGACGGTAGGATTCCCTTGGGATCTGTTCTCGAGTTGGAAGGATTCCTTCTGTATGCCCAAGATTAACAATAATATCGTTCCGATCAAAACGCTGAACGATTCCGTTGATGATTTCACCCTTTCGGTCAATAAAGCTGGAATAGACGGCATCTCTTTCAGCGTCTTTCATTTTCTGTATAATGACCTGCTTGGCAGACTGAGCAGCGATGCGCCCGAAGGTGGAAGTGTCCATTTTTGTCCCGAGGCTATCGCCGACTTCACATTCCGGATCCAGCTTTCGTCCCTCTTTAATGCTGATTTGCAGGTCAGGTTCTGTAATGACTTCGGCAACCTCTTTAAACTGGAAGACCTCTATTTCGCCGGTCGATTCATTGTATTGAACTTCAATATCAACGCTGCTCCCAAATTTTTTCCTCGCAGCAGATACTAAAGCCTCTTCAAGAGCCTTGATTAAAATCTCACGGTTAATGCCCTTGTCTCGACTCACCTGATCGACGACGCGCTTTATGTCTGGTATAAACATCCGTTTTCTCCACTATTTTTTATTCTGTCACTGAAAACCTGGTCTTCCCGCCGGGACAGAGCCCCTCTGGGGCGGCACCCGGATCTAAGTCCTTTACTTTCAATCAAAAATTAGGCTTTAATCTCTTTAGAGATGTTATCTGCAAGCCTGGCTATTAAAATCTCATGATACGGAATAGCCACGATTTTATCATCGATCGAAACTTTTACCACATCTTCTGATATGCCCAGCAGAATGCCATTGATTTTCTTTTTACCGCCAACAGACGGAGTGGTTCTAATATTTACCCGGTTTCCTTTGAATCTATCAAAGTCGCGTTTTTTCCCCAGCGGCCGATTCTGTCCCGGCGATGAGACTTCCAGGTTGAACGGCCCCGCGTCTTCGAGATATACATCTAACATGTCACTCGATTGACGACTGATATGTGTGCAATCATCCAAGGTCACACCACCGGGTTTGTCGATATAAAGACGAAGTATTCTGCCTCCGGCTTCACGTTGGCACTCCAGGTGCACCAGTTCCATCCCCTCGGCCTCACACAGTGGATCTAATAAATCTTTTGTCTGGGCAATCATTCTTTTCATATTATCCGGTGACCATTTTTTTTGTTCCCGGCGTTTGTCTTTCGGTCTTTTATTGCCCTTTTGCCCTTTTTTCATTTTCAATGGTCTTTCAACTCGCGCTCCATAAAAAAAACAAAAACGGGCTGTCGCCCGTTTCTTCTCATACAGGTAGATCTATTGGTGGATTGAAAAACTTTACCTGTTCATTTAATTACCCATGCGAGAAAAATTAAATCCAAATCACACCTACAATTCCAAAATCTACACTCAGCAACCTTTATCATGAAAAGGCGACCTTCAATGGAGCGGGCAACGAGATTTGAACTCGCGACTCCAAGCTTGGGAAGCTTGTACTCTACCACTGAGTTATGCCCGCCCATTAAGAATCCCAAAAATATTACAAAAAATATGCATTGTCAATATTTTTCAATATTAATTTTAAAGGTAAAAATGGGAGCCGGATCAGGTTAAAAGATCGCGGATTTTATAAAGCTCGGTGCAGATTTCTTGGAGGATGTCGGTAGGAGGCTTTTCCCTTTGTTCGGTGGGCTTAGTTTTTAATCGTTGTTTGGCGCCCTCAATGGTGAATTTTTTTTCATATAAGAGATGCTTGATCCATATAATCAGCTCTACATCTTTTTTTCTATATAATCTCTGACCCGAGGGGGTTCGTTTTGGATTTATCTTTTTAAACTCAGACTCCCAAAATCTTAGAACATATGCCGGTACGCCGACAATCGAACTGACTTCTCCAACCTTGAAGTAAAGTTTGTCCGGTAATTCTTTTTGATAGGGTGTATTGTTCTGCATTTTAATGCTTTAACAAAAACTATTCGGCCGGCAAGGTTGCATCAAACGTTTTCATGAGCTGGTTTGTAATGGTTTTATGAATATGATTAACTCTGTTATCTTCCAAGGTTTCTTCTGAAGATCTATAGGTTATTCTAAAGGATACACTTTTTTTCCCTTTTGGAATCGGATCCCCGCTAAAAACATCAAACATATATAAATGTTCCACCAGTTTTTCTTGGAGCATTTCGACGGTTTTTATAATTTTATACGTTTCAATAGCATTGTCAATGATAAGTGTGATGTCCCTTGATGTAGCCGGAAACTTTGGGATGGGCCGAGCGGATTTCGTGTCCGGAACTGATTGAATGAGCCGGTCGAAGTTAATCTCAAAGATAAATGCCGTCTGCTTTAAATCGTAATTTCGAATTACTTTTGGATGGACTTCTCCCACAAGGCCTATCGGGTCATTTTCATCAAGAATTCGTGCCGTAAATCCAGGTTTTGTATATGAACAGAATTCCGGCGGCATCCGCGTAAACGTGGTATTTTCAATTCCGAGGTTTCTTAAGAGCTCTTCAAGCACACCTTTTGTATCATAAAAATCACAATTGATCTCCTTGGAGGACCAGACCGAATCGATCCTGGTTCCTGTCCAGAGCCCTGCCAGCATTTCAACTTCAGCAGGCTGATTGTCCTTTTGGCCTGTGTGAAAAAAGACATGGCCGATCTCAAAAAGCTTAAGATTTTTATTTTGTACCGATATATTGAGCTTCATCGTTTCAAGAAGACCCGGGATGAGAGATGTTCGCATAACCGCCTGATCTTCAGAGATCGGATTGAGGATGTCTACCATCTTTCTTTTGGGGTCATCTGGTGGAAGTTCGAGATGATCGCAAGACTGTTTGCTGATAAAACTGTAATTTATGGCTTCACTGAATCCCAGGCCGGTCATCAGCACTTTTGTTCGGTCCCTTAAATCAATTTTTTTATCGGGACGTCTGGCTTCGGCAGGGATCAGTGGAAACGTTGTTTCGATGTTATTGTAGCCGAATAGTCGGGCAATTTCTTCCGTAATATCTTCAAATCTTCTGATATCGACCCTGCATGAGGGTGGCGTTATCTGAAGTTTGTCCTCATCTATTTTTTTAACTTCAAATTCAATCGACTTTAAATATTTTTCTATGGCGGCGGTATCCAGCCGGGTGCCCAGGTGTCGGTTTAAGCGCCGGGAACTTATATCTATGGTTGTTTCAGAAAAGGGAAGCGGATATTCATCGATGACCCCTTTAACACATTTGCCGCCGCCGATTTCAGTAATGAGCTGTGTTGCCCGGTTTAATGCAGTGATGGTTCCGTTGGGGTCCACGCCACGTTCGAAACGGTGGGATGCATCTGTGTTTAGGCCCGTTTTTTTTGAAGTTTTTCGAATGCAAACCGGATCAAAATACGCGCTTTCAAGAAGAATATTTGTTGTGGTATCTTCAATTTCTGAATTCAGCCCGCCCATGACGCCTGCGATTGCCACCGGTTTTTTCCCATCGCAAATCATCAGCATTTCCGGATCAAGGCGGCGTTCTTTCCCGTCCAGGGTTATAAAGGTTTCGTTTTCCTGAGCCGTTCGCACCACAATCCGGTTTTCAGCAAGACGGTCAAAGTCAAAGGCATGCAGCGGCTGGCCGGTCTCCATCATAACGAAGTTGGTAATATCCACAATATTGTTGATCGGTTTTAAACCTACCGAAACCAAGCGGTCCTGAAGCCAAAAAGGGGAGGGCCCAACGGTAACATCGAAAATAAGGCTGGCGGCATATCTCGGACAAAGAGCGGGGGCCATTATTGTCACTGAGGTGTGATTGGCAATATCGCCCATCGATTCCGGCAGATAAATTTCAGGATATGTTACCCTTTTATTTTCAATTGCGGCAATTTCGCGAGCTGTTCCGATGATACTGAGGCAGTCCGGTCTGTTGGGCGTCAGATCGATTTCCAATACCGGGTCTGACAGTCCCAGGGCCTTATTCAGTGAATCGCCCACCGATAGATTGTTGCCCAGCTCCATAATACCATGGCCGTTGCTGCCAAGTCCCAATTCGAGTTCGCTGCAGAGCATCCCTTCCGAGGTTTCTCCATGGATGATATTTTTTTCAAGAACTGTTCCTTTTGGGAAACTGGTGCCTGGAATGGCGCACGGTGCAAGCATATCTGTTTTGACATTGGGTGCCCCACAAACAACAGAAATGATATCTCCACCGATATCTACGCTACAGAGTTTCAACTTATCAGAATTTGGATGGGGATCAATATTGACGATCCGGCCGACATGAATACTGTTCAAATAAGCATATCGGTCCGAAACAGCCTCAACTTCAAGTCCGGCCATGGTGAGAGCATCAGCCAGATCATTTGCATCCAGGCTAATGCTAACGTACTCTTTTAACCAGCTTAAACTGACCTTCATGTTAAAATTGCCTTAAAAATCTTAGATCATTTTCAAAATACTTTCGGATGTCATCAATACCGTATTTCAACATGGCAATCCGTTCCACTCCCATTCCGAAAGCAAATCCGGTATATCGGGTTGTATCGTATCCAACGTTTTCAAAAACAGCCGGATGAACCATGCCGGAACCCAGAACTTCCAGCCAGCCGGTTTTTGAGCATACCCTGCAGCCCTCGCCTTTGCATATAACGCATCGGATATCGACTTCGGCACTTGGTTCGGTAAAAGGGAAAAAGCTGGGTCGAAATCTCAGACTGGTTTCCGGGTCAAACATTTGATGGACAAAGGTCGTCAATATGCCTTTAAGATCCCCGAAGGATATATTTTTATCAACCAGAAGCCCTTCAACCTGATGAAACATAGGTGTGTGTGTCAAGTCGGAATCACATCGATAGACCTTGCCGGGTGCAACAATCCTCACTGGAGGATTCTGCTTTTCCATTATTCGGGGCTGGGTCGGGGAGGTGTGGGTTCTCAGAACAATGTTATTGGATATATAAAACGTGTCCTGCATGTCCCTTGCCGGGTGATTTTTGGGAATATTCAGCGCTTCAAAGTTGTAATAATCGGTTTCAACCTCAGGCCCTTCAGCAACGTCAAAACCCAGCCGGATAAAAATGTCGCAAATTTTTTGGGTAATCTGGGTGATGGGATGCAAAGACCCTCGTGGCGTCACTCTTCCAGGGAGTGAAACATCAATCTGGTCGTCGGTTTTCCAGGAGGATGTTTCAAGCTCTTTCAGAGCGTTTTTGAATAATACGTCGAGATAGTTTTTTGTTTCGTTTGCTTTCTTCCCGGCTTCCGGTCTGATTTCTTCGGGCAGGTTAGAAATGTTTCTTAAAAATTGGGTTACCGCTCCTTTTCGACCCAGGTAGCGGATAGAGATGGCCTTGATACTTTCTGCATCGGAAGCAGATTCAATTTCCTTCAGTGCATCTTGGTGAATCTGTCCAATGGTTTTTTCCAATGTAGTTCTGCCTGTTCCTTAGTCAGTGTCCATCCTTAAATGGTCTTTTTGCCCAATCTCTGCGTTATACTTAAAAAATAATTCTCGGAATATTAAAAATATGCCTGCGATTATTTTTTTCGCAGGCCTTGATCTTGAACAAAAATCCTCATTTATTAATGGACCCTGGTTGGAAAACTCGTACTCAAGTTTCGCATCCATGTGATAGGCTGATCCGGGTTATGATCATAATTGTTCCGAGGCCAGACCGGCAATTTGGCTAAAACCCGAAGGATCCGATATTGCCAACTCGGCCAACACTTTTCGGTCCAACTCAACACCGGCAAGCTTCAACCCGTGAATGAATTTGCTGTAAGACAGATTGTTCATGCGTGCCGCAGCATTGATTCTGGCGATCCAGAGTTTTCTAAAGTCACGCTTTCGCACCCTGCGATCCCGGTATGCATACATGAGTGCCTTATCAACAGCGTCCGCTGCTGTGCGAAATAATTTGCTGCGGCCGCCACGAAACCCTTTGGCTAATTTTAAGACCTTTTTTCTGCGCCTTCTTGCTTTAAAACCTCTTTTAACTCGCATAAATTTTCTCCTAAACCCCTATCCAAATCCGCTATCCATTGGGGAGCAGCAGTTTAAGTGCTTTTCTGTTGGTTTTGTCAACGATTTGACTTTTCCTTAAACCACGTTTACGCTTTGTGGTTTTTTTGGTTAAAATATGACTTGCATGTGATTTCGAAAAAACGAATTTTCCGGTTCCTGTTTTTTTAAAGCGCTTTGCAGCGGCCCTATTTGTTTTTATTTTTGGCATCTTTAGTCCTTTCCGGTAATTTTAAAAAAATAGATGGCGTGAACCATGTCGGATTCCAGCCCACGCCATCTTCACAGAAAATATTTTTAACAATTTATCATTATAAAAAAGGCATAAAAATAACTTTTTACGATGTCATCAACAATTTGCCGATGATCGTTGTATAATAAAAAGGTTTTTAATCTCATGGATAATGAAGTGTCAGGGCATAATTATTTTGAGAATGGTTTCGGTGCCAGAACCATAACCATTGTGCGACCTTCAAATTTGGGGGGCTGTTCGACTATTGCAACTTCTTCAGTTTCTTGAACAATCTTTCCCAGCAATTCTCTGCCCATATTGGTGAGCGTAATTTCTCGTCCCCTGAAAATGACGGTGACTTTGACTTTATCCTTTTTATCAAGGAACTTTTTAATATGATTGATCTTGGTATTTAGATCATGTTCGCCAGTCTTGGGGCGTACCTTTATTTCCTTGAGCTGAAATGTGGTCTGTTTCTTTTTTGCCTCCTGTTTTTTCTTGGTCGCTTCATACTTGTAGCGACCATAATCCATTATTTTACAAACAGGGGGGGTTGCGTTTGGAGAAATTTCCACCAAGTCAAGGCCAAAATCATTGGCAACGGCGATGGCTTTGTAGGTCGGGATTACACCAATCTGATTCCCCTCAGGGTCTATTACTCTGACCTCTTTTGCCCTTATATTTCTATTAATATTTATCCTATTTCCTCTGGTCCTATTTGCTTGTTTCGAAATAGCTATACCCACACCTCCTTAAGCTATAATTTATTGACTTTTTCATACACATGGAACGAAACTAAAAAATGGTAACAATAATTTTTTCCAATCCCACATTCCTGAGCATTACATGTTATCAATTACTCGTCGGAAGTGAAATCTGAAATATATAACATTATTAATAAATGCAAGAAAATAAAACGAAAGCCGCTCCATCGAGGTATTAAGTTTCTTGAGATGTTAAGACTGCCTGAGTGTATAGTCGGCCAAGAGGCTTCCCTTCCAGTAGGAATTTTCCGGAGTGTTGAAAAAAGCCTTAAAAAGTTCCAGACTGTTTTGGCGTAAAATATTGGGTACAATTGAAATTGGATTATTTGTGTATAAAGGTGGCAGTTTTGTCAAATCACAATTTATGCCCCCGCCCATTACATCTTCGTATGCGTATACAATTTCGCTGATACCACTTAAAATCAATGCCCCCATGCACATCAGGCACGGCTCCATGGTTGTAAAGAGGACAATTTTCTTTTTGTCTGTATTTATATCCATATCTGCCAGACGCTTAAGTGCAATTATTTCCGCGTGGTCGATTTCGTTTGGGGAATTTCCCATAGTACCTTTTCTGGCGCCTGTTGCAAGAATCCGGTTATGATGGACCAGGGCACATCCG
>CAXMTB010000141.1:0-8408 GCA_964195835.1 uncultured Nitrospinaceae bacterium
GTCATGGGACATTACCAAACTCAAAGGCCCGGTGAAGTGGACTTATTTTTACCTGTACGTCATCCTGGACATCTTCAGTCGTTACGTGGTCGGCTGGATGATAGCCCACTGTGAACGGGCTGCTTTGGCCAAACGGCTGATTAAAGATAGTTGTGCCAAACAGAATATCGAGCCTGAGCAGCTCACGCTTCACGCCGATCGGGGATCAAGTATGAAGTCAAAGGCCGTAGCCCATCTTCTGGGCGATCTGGGTGTAACCAAAACCCACAGCCGCCCTCAGGTGAGCAACGACAACCCGTACTCGGAAGCCCAGTTCAAAACGCTGAAGTATTGTCCGCAGTTCCCTGAGAGGTTCGGATCCATTCAGGATGCCAGATCCTTCTGTCAGAGCTTTTTCAGCTGGTATAACAAAGAACATCGTCATTCAGGAATCGCCATGATGACACCGGAACAAGTCCATTACGGTATGGACAAAACGATATATCAAAATCGATCCGAGGTCCTTGCCGTTGCTTTCGAAAAGAATCCGAACCGGTTTAAAGGTAAACTACCGGTTCCGAAATCTCTACCATCTGCGGCCTGGATTAACAAACCTGCAACAGATGAATTAGAGCTTAATTTATTAACGCGTGTGTCTCATTTTCATTGACACGTTCCGTATCGGGAGTTGATAGGCTCCGTTGTCCAGAAACACAGAGGCGAAGTGGTAGACTCTCCCGGAGACAACATATTGGCTGAATTTGCCAGTGTAGTGGATGCGGTGCGAAGTGCCGTGGAAGTCCAGGAGGAGCTCAAGGCCAGAAACGCCGAGCTACCAGAAAACCGCAGGATGGAGTTCCGCATTGGGATCAATCTTGGGGATGTTATCCATGAAGAAGAGCGCATATATGGTGATGGGGTCAATGTCGCTGCCCGAGTGGAGAGCTTGGCCGATGCAGGAGGCATCTGTGTTTCGAGAAGCGCCTATGATCAGGTTAAGGATAAGTTGACCCTGGGATATGAGTATCTTGGAGAGCATAGCGTTAAGAACATCGCTGAACCGGTTCGAGTCTATAAAATTTTAATGGAACCAGAATATGCAGGCAAGGTTATCGGGGAGAAAAGAGTTGAGCCAAAGCATGGACAGAGAGTAACTCTTGCAGTAGTAACCGTTCTCCTTCTGGTAGTAGGGGGGTTGCTGATTTGGCGTACTGCTTCCCCACCAGTGGAAGTTGCCTCTGTGGAGAAGATGGCTTATCCGCTGCAGGAAAAGGCTTCCATTGCCGTACTACCTTTCGACAACATGAGCGACGACCCGCAGCAGGAATATTTTAGCGATGGTATTTCCGAGGACATCATCACCGATCTGTCAAAAATTTCCCGCCTGATTGTAATCGCCAGGAACTCCAGCTTCGCATACAAAGGAAAGTCAGTAAATGTTCAGCAGATCGGACAGGATCTCAGGGTCCGCTACCTGCTGGAGGGCAGCGTCCGCAAGGCCGGAGATCAGGTAAGGATTAATGCCCAGTTGATCGACGCATCTAACGGCCAACATCTCTGGGCCGATCGCTACGATGGTGACATGAGCGATATCTTTGCTCTGCAGGACAAGATCACCCGCAAAATCATATCTGCCCTGGCGTTGAAACTCACTGTAAACGAACAGAAATCCTTAACGGATAAGGGGACGGACAATCTTCAGGCATACGATGAGTTTCTTAAAGGCTGGCAAAGCTATCGTCTGCTAACGAAAGCGGGCTTCGCCGAAGCAAAAATTCATTTGGAAAAGGCCGTGGAACTCGATCCTGAGTTTGCCAGAGCCTATGCGGCGCTGGCCGTCCTATATTGGACAGCAATTAAGTACCCAGCACCAGAGCTTAGGCAAGGTTTGGGCCTGACCAAGCACGCAGCATTGAATGCAGTTAGGGCGAAACCGCAACTCCTGGTGAAAAAAGCCATGCAAAAACCAACGGCCCTGGCACATGGGCTAATGTCCCAATTTTATCTTATGCGGTACCAGCACGATGAAGCTCTCGCTGAGATTGAACGAGCGGTAGCGATGGACCCCAACGATCCTGAACTATATGCCTGGATGTCTAATATACTTTGGCTTATGGGGAAAAACAGTGAGGCCATCGAATCAGCAAAAATGGGACTGCGATTAGATCCAAACAATCCAACTACGTACTTAATTCAGTTGGGGAAAGCATATTTGCCTGATGGAAACCTTCAAGAAGGCTTGCAAGTTCTGGAAAGGGCAATAAGGCTAAACCCGGAATTTTCTGGAGTTGTCGCAGCTACTCAATCGATGATATATGGCATTCAAGGCCGAAACGAAGAAGCCCGCACCGCGTATGAAATTTTCAATAAAAGCAGACAGTCGCCGGTTCGCAGCCTGAATGATATTCTGCTTTACTTTCCTTTCACAGACCCTAAAACGTTGGATCGCATTGCCGAAGCCTTTATAAAGGCCGGAGTCCCAGGAAACCCCACTGACTATTCTAGAATATCAAAGGAAAACCTGATCAACGGACAGGAGGTCAAGTCGCTTCTTTTCGGTCGTAAGATTACTGGAACCTCTTTTGTAACAGGTAAGCAATTATGGATGGAATGGGCAAAAAGCGGGGAATTTAAATACATTACGGGATCTTATCAAGCAACGGGGAAAAGCTGGGTCGAAGGGGATGTTCTTTTCCTCCAATTCGAGAAGGTACTTGGTGGTCTTCCATATGGTACGACTATTTTCAGAAACCCAGATGGGTCAAGGGAAAGCAAGAATCAATATTTCATGGTTAGTGATATAGGATCCATTACTGCCTTCGCACCCACCGAATGATGGGTTGCCATAACCAGCACAAGCAATTCTGCCTCAAAGAATTGGACAAAGCTCGTCCACACCTATTGAGACCTTCAAAAACGCGGAGGTACCGGCATGCAACAGAAACGCTTTCACGGCAAACTCATCGCGGTCCTCAGCGCCTATGCCGCCGCTACTCAAACCAAACGTTAATCTATCATCGATTCAGGGGATATCACGGTAATCTCGACCTTCAAGAAATCTGCGTTTGTGACAGCTTATCTGTCACAAGGGCTCAATTGATCTATCTGCTATGTACAAAACACCCCGCTATAAAATGACCAACCACAACATATGGTGCTCAGCCTCTCTCGATAAAAAGTTGGGTTTGAATTTGATATCTCAGGAAAAAAACGGGATCAAATTTCTTGCATGTCTCCAACGTCAATGCACTTAACCCTGATTTCATGTATCTGCAATAAAACACAAGTATCATCTCCATAAAAAATTGTTGTGATATCGTTTTTCAGTAAGGGCAAATCCATTTCATCGGGTTTGCCTTTTTTTGCAATTTTGTAAGAAATAGGATATATGTATTGAACAG
This sequence comes from uncultured Nitrospinaceae bacterium, assembly GCA_964195835.1. GTDB lineage: Bacteria > Desulfobacterota > Desulfobacteria > Desulfobacterales > UBA11574 > UBA11574. Next base: position 3,381 of record CAXMTB010000141.1, read on the forward strand.
GACTCGGTTTCAGGTTGTGCTTATGGCAAGATATCACAACTTAGGAACATCTTAAATTGTTGTGATATCCATTCAATATCAAAGAATCGGTATCAGGTGATACTTGCAAGCTATCAAAGTTTTTTACATGCTCGATTGCTATCGGTTATTCTCAGATATCACAAGTTTGAAGACTGAAAGGTGGACCACAATATATTGTATCCACCTTATTTTTTCCGAATGAGGAATATTGGTCGAATCCCACGTTGTTTTTTTGATTTGAACCACTGAATACCATCAAGGAGTGAGCACTCCGTTAAATTGATAAGTTGTCACGTGACGGAGGCTGTGGAACGGGTACTCTCCCTAGAGGGTTTTTAGATACGCGATTAAAGCTTCGATGTCTTCTTCGGGGAGATCAGAAAATGGCGGCATGTTTTTAAAAGGTGTTTTTAGCTGCTTGCGGATATTAGCGTTCGAAACCGGCACTCCACTGGACGGCATTGATTTCAGATTGAAAAGTCCCTGCAAGCCAGGACCTATTTTCGTCTCCGCCTTGTCTGCATAGTGACAGGCAGAGCAACGTTCATTAAAAATTCGAGCTCCCTCTAGAGCCGGTCCTTCTGCGATATCACTTTTTGTTTTTTTCGATCCGTATACCAGCTCTCCACCGAAATAACCCAATCCAACAACCGTGGCCAGGCAAATTGCATACATCATAATTAACTTGGATGTGTTATCGGGTTTGCGGCCGTAGATAAGAACCATGGAAACGAAAACCAGAAGCAACCCTGCCAACAGCATCTTCACTATTATGGGAGAAAGCCAGGCGCCGGCATAAAAGTGCTGCCAGTCAAGATATCCCAGAAACATGGCCGGAGGTACAAATATCAGTGCCAAAATCATACAATGTCGAGAGGTTTTGGCCAAAACTGGCTGTTTAAAAAACCGGCCAACGATAATAAAAACAAATCCCCCGATGATCAACCCCACAGGAACATGTGTGATGGCCGGATGGATCGGATGGGTGTAGCCAATTTTTGATAGTGCCTGATAGATAAACTCAAACATGTTTGGACCTCCAGCTTTCTTGCTTTCAGAGTAATTAAACTAATTCGTTCATTATTATGAAGTCAAGCATTTTGATTGTCCTTTTGAAACCTATCTTTAATAAATCCATACGAAGTTTGCCTGAGCCTATACCCTTGATCTCCTAAACTTGGTGAAATGGTGTAAATCTTGCGGATTGACTGTCTGATTAATATTTGATATTTAGTATTCTTGATCGGTTACAGTTAGGTTCTTTATTTTTCGATTAGGTCGAAAGTGGCGCTCAATTCGATCTTTTTGCTTCACCCGTTTTCATATAGCGATTTCTTATCAATTCTAAATCAATCCAATCGATTCCAATGGTGTTTATATTGAAATATCAGACCATCAAAGGAACCAGCGTTGGTTCAAGCCTTAAATGGATTGTTAGTTAAATGGCAACCGTAAAAGAGCATTATGAAAATCATCTGGCAAAATACTACTCCTGGATGTCGGGAGGATTCGCCAAAAAGCTTGAAGAGAATAGGAAGTTTTTTAAGGATCACAACGTGTGGTCCCGTGGTTCAGGGATTGCAGTGGACCTGGGCGCCGGATCCGGATTTCAATCCATTCCCCTCGCTAGATTAGGCTACCAGGTTATTGCTATCGATTTGAGTAATCATCTATTGGCTGAGCTTAAGGAAAACGCTAAAAATCTATCAATTGAAATCATTAACGACGATCTGCTGAATTTCTCAAAACACTGCCCCGACACGGTTGAATTGGTTGTATGCATGGGTGATACGTTAACCCATTTGAACACACATCAAAACATTCGGCAACTTTTAAGAAGAGTTTACAGTGCCTTGGAAATTGGTGGTCAGATTATTTTAACCTTTAGAGATTTAACATCCGGATTAAAAGGTTTAGATCGCATTATTCCTGTTCGAAATGATGCCAATACCATTTTTACTTGCTTCCTAGAGTATAAAAAAGATTATGTAAAGGTCCATGACATTATCTACGAAAAAAAGCACAACCAATGGGAGCTTAAAAAAAGTGTTTTCAATAAGATTCGCATTTCTCCCCAATGGGCCAGAGAAATTTTGCAGGACTTTGGGTTTGTGGTAAGGACATATGACATTCATAATAGCGTCGTATGTATCATTGCGCATAAAATATAACCTCAATTGAACGAAAACGCTCAATTGAAAGTTATCGGGTGCCAGGTTCGGGTGTCAGAAAACTAATTCCAAAGTGTTAAAATAAGACGACCAAAGTATTGTACTGGGATAAGAAATGGGGTCAATTCAATACGTCTATTTATTTATCTATCTTTTTGCTCTGTTGTCACTTTTTATATATGGCACTAATTGTTACATTCTCATGGTGTTTTATCTCCTTAATTATCCCAAAAGCATTAAAAAGCATGAAGAAATAAAAGAAAATTTTTATAAAAAAGTTTCTTCAAAAAACTGGCCGCACACAACCATTCAACTTCCAATTTACAATGAGCTTTATGTGGTCGAACGTTTAATTGAATCTGTCTGCCGTATTGATTATCCCAGAAATTTGCTCGAAATTCAGGTTTTGGACGACTCAACCGACGGCACGGTCGAGATCGCAAAAGCCATGGTCGAAAAGATGAAAGCGCGGGGCTTTGATATTGTTTATATCCACCGCACTGACCGCACCGGTTATAAAGCCGGTGCGCTAAAAGAAGGCCTTAAATCCGCCAAAGGAGAGCTAGTCGGAATTTTTGATGCCGATTTTGTTCCCAATTCTGATTTTCTGAAGGAATCCGTTCCGTATTTTATTGATCCAAATGTGGGTATGCTCCAGACCCGCTGGGGTCATCTGAATTGTGATTACTCGCTGCTTACCAGGGCCCAGTCGATGGGTATTGACGGCCACTTTGGCGTAGAACAGGCTTCCCGTTCTTGGAGCGGTCTGTTTATGAACTTTAATGGAACGGCAGGCGTTTGGCGAAAAAAAACCATTGAAGATGCAGGCGGTTGGCAGGCCGATACGCTCACCGAAGACCTGGATTTAAGCTACAGGGCCCAGATGGAAGGGTGGAAATTAGTATTTGCGCAGCAGGTAGAATGCCCCGCGGAGGTGCCGGTGACGATTACTGCGTTCAAATCCCAACAGCATCGCTGGGCCAAAGGGTCAATTCAAACAGCCAAAAAAAATTTGGGGAAACTTTTCAAATCAGACGCGTCTATATTTTTGAAAATCCAAGCTTTTTTACACTTGACCCATTACCTGGTCCATCCCATGATGATCCTGGTGGTTTTAACTTCCATACCCATGCTCTATACGCAATGGTTTTTTATCAATCTGACCTTTCCAATTATGATTTTCACACTGTTTTGCCTGGCCACTTTTGGGCCTTCATCCATGTACATCTTTTCACAACGTATTCTTTACCGCGACTGGAAAAGCCGCATTAAATACCTTCCCTTTCTAATGTGTCTGGGCACCGGTATCGCCGTTAATAACACCAAGGCGGTCCTTGAAGCTTTACTCGGAATAGAAAGTGGTTTTATCCGCACGCCTAAATATGGAATAAGGAGAAAGGGAGATAGATGGAAAGGCAAACGCTATTCGATTCCCATTAACTCTGTATCCATTCTCGAATTTATCTTGGGACTCTATTCTCTTACCGGGCTTTTCATGTTTCTTTTCTTTAACAAATATCTGATCAGCCCATTTTTATTTATTTATACCGCTGGATTTTTTTACGTTTTTTTTCTCTCTGTAAAACATGGCTATGGAAAAACCAAACAATAAAAGGACAAAGGGACTCAGAAATCATTCAATTCATATCGGAGTCGTTGGGTTGGGCCTAATATCCGGAACCATCTACCTGTTTAATTTCAAGCTTCATGGATTCATCCCCAAATTTCTATACAAAACAGACATCCACATGTTTTTATTTTTGTTCCTTTTTTTGGCGATAATCTACTTCATCGGTGTCTATCTTATTTTAAATCATTTGTCTCAGGTTGGTCGCTCAAAAAGCCTGGTAATCATAATAATATTTTTTTCAATATTTTTCAGAGCCTTTCTGGTTCCAACCGATCCAGTAGTACTTTCAAAAGATATGTATCGCTATATCTGGGACGGTCGTGTGCAACAAAATGGCATTAATCCGTATCTTTACCCACCATCATCCGAGGAACTAAAGCCCTTAAGGGATGACAAGATTTACCCGAATATTAATCGTAAAGATTATCCCACCATCTATCCTGCTGGTGCTCAGTTATTATTCCGTGTTTTTCACATCCTGACCGGCGACAGAATTTTTGGGTTTAAGGGTCTGATGGTCTTTTTCGACGTGATGACTGTTCTAATGTTACTTGCACTTCTCAGGGCTTACGGCTTTGAAGAAACTCGGGTCTTTATTTATGCCTGGAATCCTCTGGTTATTTTCGAAATTGGTTACAGCGGGCATATGGAAGGGGTGACGGTGTTTTTGATGGTGCTGGCGTTTTACCTGAATGCGATAAAGAAGAAAATGCCTGCCGTTATCGCCCTGGCATTTTCCAGTGCGACCAAGCTATATCCGGCTCTTGTGCTTCCAGCGTTTTTAAATCGAGGCGAAAGAATCAAGGGAATAATCGCTTTTCTTGTTTCTTTCCTGCTTCTTTATCTGCCATTTTTAACCGCCGGAAATAAGATGTCGGGATTTTTACCGATTTATTTTAAAAACCCCTATGAAAGCTTTAATTTAGGATTAAAATATCTGATCATGGGTCTTTTCCAGGGATTGGATTATTTCCTCCTTAGCAAAATTTTTATGCTCGTTCTGGCGGCTGCAGGATTATTTTTCTTTTTTAGAGAAAAGCAAAAAGAACAAGTAATTCGCTGCGCTTATATTTTAATTGGTTTACTCATTGTTTTGATGCCGGCTTCACTTCATGCCTGGTACGTAATTATACTGATTCCCTTTCTAACCTTTTTTCCCTCCATTGCTTGGCTGATTTTCACTTGTACGGTAGCCCTGTCATATAT
>CAXMTB010000142.1:0-8316 GCA_964195835.1 uncultured Nitrospinaceae bacterium
AAAGATACATAGCAATAAAGCCATAATTGTCGTTTGGTGATATGGTATTATGGTATCACAAAAAAATCAGGCCACTGATAGCTTTTTTTCATTGCGAAACTGTCGAAAAACCACTTCTTAAGTATTCATCCCTGGTGCAAGATATTTGTTTTTTAGAAAGTTCTTTTCCCCGAAGGGCCTATATATTTATGTCATCATTTTGGCCGATTCGTTATCCGTAATATTGCTCTGGATTTCTTTACCTGTTGTCCCTATCTTAGCATCGTTTTCCTTTAGCCACTTCTCAATCCGCTTGGCTTGATTTTGTAATTTCTCAATCTGTTTCTCACGGTTTGATAGCTCGGTTATACCATCGCTGTCGTTCTTATCGGCTTCAATCTGTTCTGCTAATAATCGCTTGACCTTTTGCTCGATCTTCTCCCTTTTCCTCTTTATATCAGAAATTTTACCACTCCATCGTTTGGAAGCATTGGAAGGAAGTTTGCATCCGTCTAAAGCAAAAAAAGTCCCTCCCAAAAGCTTCTCTTCTTCACAAACCAATAATATGTCTGTAAAAAGAGGCGAAATCTCATCCTTCATCGAGGCAACAAATGAAGCTAGTGTACTATGATCCGGCCGCTGGTTACACGAAATCGCTATGAAGATCACATTCTCGCAACACGCTCGCTCAATCTTTCGAGAAGACATCAACCCGCGTGAATACCCCAACAAAACAACCTTTAAAAGAACTTTTGGATCATACGCCGAACGACCTGTTTGGTCATTTTTATAATTCCCATCAAAAACAGACATATCCATTCGTGTTTCTACAAGTGTGTGAATCGCAAATTCTAATGTTCCGGGCATCAATTGATCTTCAAGTGAAACAGGAATAAATATTTTTTGTGAATAATCGTAACGTTTATATTTGGCCATTTCTCCTTCCAATTAATAGTTGATATGTTCAATATTATAGTGCTTTCAAGCATCTATTCTATATCATATAACAACTTAATTTAAAAGGAATTAATAGAGATTTTAGAGGAAAATTGCAGAAGAGTTTATACTCATTGAAAAGGATATTTAAAAAAAGGCTAAAAAAACAGAATGTAGCAAAGTCCTAAAAAATATAACCGCTAACTGAACCTTTTTCGACAGTCTCTGCCATAAGTGCAACTTGGAATCAATTCTTGTAACATACATATATCATAAAAATGAAAAGGGCAAACCTCCAAAAAATGAATTATTAGTTTTGACACTAAATTAGATAAGATCAATCTATGAACTCGGAAATAGTGCTGTGCTTTTTTTTAAGCTTTTGAATGAGTGAATCGTGGTGACGTATCTTCAGAAGTGACCGAACCACAAGAAACGATCCTAAAATGATTAAGATGACATTCATTACCATCAAAGGAATCAGCATTTTCATGACATGGAAGATGTCGTAATATTTTGACGTGGCAATCAGAACGCTAAGAACCGACAGGGGTAAAGCAAGCACTGTAATCCCTGTGCGCATGACTGAGAGAGATGTTCTTTTTTCAGCCAAGAGGAGTTGTACTTCATTTATAACAGTGGAGTCTGAGATTTTCTTGTCGTTTTTCATAAGATGGCTGTTCTTTTTCAATCTACCATTGCGCTAAGATCGGTATGTTTTAAAGGTAACGGAATATTAAGATAACCTCATTAAAATTGCGCTTGTCAAAACTTGTGTTTTCTTGCCAGTATTTGGGTTACAAACAACTTAACAGGCATTGTGATATCTGCAACGATTTGAGGTTTAAAATTCCTGCCATACATTGCAGAAAATAAAAAGGCATCCATTAAAGGCAGAATGTCAAGAGAAAAATATTCTCCATCTCCCCTTAAGGGGTATTTTTTTACAATGCGTGTGTGTTATACGGCCCAGAAGCTGTAGTTTACCGTCTTATTTTTCACAATACGATACGAAAGCGTGTTGTCCGCATCAGGGATCACAAACTACTAAAAGAAAAAAGAACATCATCACTAAAGATTTCATGTGCATTCCTCGAATCTCTCTTTTCATTGATCTGACTCTTTTATTTTCTCCCAAGATGCCAATTTCTGTGAGAATTTTGGTCGACAGCCAGCTCTAACGATGCTTGTGCTGACGCCGTATAGACTCAACGAGTTATCGCACGTTGCCGAGGTTTAATCATCATGCCCCCAATATCTTCTATTATATGCCCATAAGACATCTCTTCCATAACGGATTGGATTCGGGCTTGGCCTATTTCTACGAAATCTCGGCCAATCACTTGGTTACTGTTCGGATGGACGACTGAATCACCGAGGTCATAAACAATAAGCTTCATCCCACTTTTTACACCTGCATCTTTGCCAAGATCAAGAATAAACTCTTTACTCCCACCCTTGACGATCAATCCCTCAACGACGGGCAATTCCCTGGTCAGTTTCAGCTCCATACCCTCGCTGAGTGTCCTAAGTACGCCGATATCTACATCTTCGCCATATACATCCACGGCTGCGAGAATCTGAGTGGTTTCTGTGTCCACCAAACGGGCATAAGCTTCCACAGAATCCTTTCTTTCCAAAATAGAACCTAGTAGCATACAATCTGCAGCGAGAATTCTGCCCAGCTTCAAAGCCGTGTTTTCATCCACCAATTTACTTTGGCTGAGTTTTAGTTCCTCGAGTAGAGTCCCCAAAAGCTGCCTCTCTATGGCCGAAAAACGGCTACGTTTAACAATGGCCGCAGTAAGTAGATCCTCAAAGCCGTAGCTTTGTTGCTTGTCAGAGCCGATAGTCGCTCTTTTAAAAGCATTTACTGCAACCCGCAAACGCGATCCTACCTGGTGGACCTTCAAAGGGGCTCGCTTTATCTTCATCTGTTTGGTATCGAAGTTACCGGAACCATCTGCAACGCGAAAGGTGAAAACGTTAACTCCTTCCTTGAGTTTGACTAACCTGCTGAAATACAAGTTTTTGCCCGGTCTATCCAAAATATCAGTTCCGTTTAGAGCAATTTGAGTAACGATGTCATTGTCCCGCACATTGCCCTCGATAAAGGCCTGATCAAGAAAGGTTGTCTGTCCTTCTTTTATTCCTCTTATCGAAATGAGGGGTGGCGTATGGTCCCTTTCCCTTGCTATTCCTTTTCCCTCGCGTTTCCATTTTATATCTTCCTTGAGATCCAACGTTACGGAGGTAATGTTTCCTGCCAAATCCCGAACTTCAACTAAAAGTTTTTGCTCCCCAGACTCAAGAGATAAGGATTGGTCGATTTTAAAGCTTCGCACGCCGAGGCAGGAAGATGTGTGTCCGTTTACAACCAACTCGGCCAATCCCTGATCGTCGAAGGCGTACCCTTTTAGCAAAAAACCAGTTTTGAGGAGCGAATCCCCTTCAACTGGTTCATCAATCCTTATTATAGGCCCCGACCGGTCTACCTCTATTTTCAACAAGTCCTTGCTCTTTTTCCCGACTAGGTCGGTAATCACAATAGGAATAATGTTCAGCCCTGGAACCAGAGGGACTTCTACCTTGAAAGGAATCTCCCTGTTTGAAACGTCAATTCGGACCTCATCCGCTCCAATTGTGATATATCGGACGAAAGTATCGTCTTGGGCGATACCTTGGACTATGATAGAAAAGGCATTCGTGAGAAACGGTTGCTTTGGAGACTCGATATTCACCTCGGGAGGACGCCTATCAAGTTTATCCTTCTCAATTAACTCCTTACGAACCCTATCTATATAGAGCTCTGCCTTTGCCGACTTCACCGATGCTAAAGACGCACTAAGCTCACTGAGTGCCTCATTCAAAAGTCCCTGGTAATAAAACACAATCCCGAGTTCGCGATGGGGAAAATAATCAACAAAATGCATTCCATAAGTTCGTGCTCGCCTCCGATCGGCCTTTCTCTGACTGATTGCCTGTCGAAGATCCAGCTCAGCATCAGCCCAGAAGCCTCCGTCAGCAAAAGATAATGCCCGCTCATAATAATTCCACCAGCGATTTCGGAAGGAGCCTTTCGTGGTGCCGTAAACCTTGCCGTCTTTTTCTACCGGAGCCCTTTCAGGGACCGTTTGGCACCCTATCAAACCCAGTGTGATCGTCAAAAAGACCACAAAGGCAGCAACTGAGCCTCTGCCAAGAATCCTTTGCGCGACTCGGCCAACAGCGCCCGTTGTCATTTTTCTGATGTTTTGAAGAATTTGCATTGATGATGCTCCCAAAATAATGCTCTGATTTGCGTAACCCTCAAAAATGGACAATCAGCGAGGTGGGGAAAGTGTGCTGAGTAATATCAGCCTTTGAGGTAGCAATCAAATTCCACGTATCCAAGTCTTTTCCCCATTTTAACTGGTAGGCCACGTCAAAAATGAGTCGGCTATAGGCTATCTCTGATCCAACGGCAAGGCCATAAAAATCTTCTGATGAACCTTCTGATGGTTCTGGATCGAAAAAAAGACCTGCCCTGACCGGGATGACCATATTCTTATATTGCATGATATTAAAAGAATGCCCCGATGCTGACCGCTTGACGATCTTTCTCCTTAGTTTTATGCCGTCTTATAACAACCATACCGAATATCAAGATACACAGGAGTGCCATTGTGAATACAGGGCCCATCTTAAGGGCTATCCAACTTACGCTTATAAGTGGTAACAGGCTAACGCGAACAATCGCCCGCAGGCTGTCATGGTTTCCTATGAAGTCTGCTATAGGCGGTGAATAGGTGTAATAAAGCCGTACAAAACTCTTGCCTATCGGATTAACAAGCAGAAAACGATCACGGAATTCACGCAGAATCTTAACGTAAGGCTGTATTGGTGATCCATAAGCTGCAGTGGCTATGAAGCAGCCACTACCAGTTCCACAATCGACAGGGATAAAACCTCCGTCAGCAGTACTACCATATACACCTGGACCACCTACATCAATGATAATACCGTTGGCGGTTAGATTATCATCCCCCCTCATACTATCTACAAAATGTAAGGTAATGATATTGCCTGTGATCTCAGCACCTGTCTGATTGTTGTAAAGGAATTCATACCAGTGGTCAGTATCATAGATAGGAGTTGGCCCAAACTTGTAATACGTATCAAAAGTCGATCCTGAAGGACAATGCAGAGTAACCGTCGAAGAACCGCCATTGCCCATTCCTTCTATGGTGAACTCAAAGAACCCGTAAGGGAAGTCTACACCTGATGGAACATCATCCGGAGAGGGGTTTTCAAGCGCCAGACAATCCGTAATTGTGATTCCAGCCGGCACCTCCAGTGTCACGTAGTATTGATCATTATATGTGTGGAATGAAGCTACATTTTCTTGCGAGCTGTCTGCGGTACCGTCTCCATTACCGTCGTAGCCAGGATCATTCCCATCGGGTCCGTACTCTTCTTCATCAGAAATTCCGTCATTATCGCCATCCGTATCGGTATCGTCTACAGGCACCAAATCAATATCTTTGGTCGTTATTCCACCTTCACTGACGAACACCTCGGTATAAATTTTAGTATAGTACCCAGGCCCTTCAGCTGTAACCGTGAAAGTCCCTGCTGGATGAGGCATTATATAGGCCCCATTCGGAAGGCTGATGGCAGACCCTCCGCCATCTGTTTCAATCGTAGCGCCTTCAATTGACTGATCGGAAGATGCATCCTTTACAGTGCCCGCGATAAATCCCAATATTCCGCCGACAATCGGGAGAAGCTCAAGGTCATATTCGGTATTTTCACAGTATGTATCATTGGTTATGCACGGTTCGTGTTGCTTTGCTCTCACATAGTAAATCCCGTCATCGGGGCAGGTCCATTCCAAGTATTCATCAGCCTGTGGATTTCCAATAGTATTTTGAACCTCCAACAATGTTGTTCCGTCAGCATAATAAAGTTCAAGAACGACATCGCAGTTGTTACCAAGATTTTTCGCCCAGATGGCGTACCTTCTTCCAAAAAAACCGTTAAATCTCACCCAATCCTCATCCGAGGGATCATGAAAATTATGAGGCTGAGTAACCTCCAAGATAATATCATTTGCCAGGTCAAATGTGTTATCTATCTCGAAGATATCAGGAGCAGCCCATCCGTAACTGGCAGCATTTATAATTAGCATACATAAAAAAAATGCTATAGCATTCCTCTTCATTGGAAGGTGTCCTTATTGATAATTCTGCATATTAAAATCTTTATCGAATAGTTAGTTAACGTGTCTTAAAAATGAAAGATTATGGATGAATAAATAGTATGCTCATCCACATCCTGTGAAAAACCAAGATTCTGCAAAATGGAGGAACCAACATCGTTCCCGAACCGATACTGGTATGCAATGTCAAATACAAACCGCCCCTTTGCAATGCCAGAACCGATGCTGAAACCATAAAAATCATCCGGGCTCCCTTCAGCCGGAGCTGGGTCATAAAATATTCCCCCTCGCAATGGGATCACATATTTGGGATTAATAAAGAGATATTCAACGCCCATTCTTACCTGGTGGGTCGGATCGATATCTGATTCACTCTCGGACTTTCCACTGATGGGGGATGTCTTGTTTCCGTTTGAATCTTCAAGGATAAAATCGCCCCATTCGGTTCTGTAAATATCTATTGAGGCTGTCAACTCATCAGAGAATCGGTATGCAAGCCCAATTCCATAAGACATGGGCATATCGAGTTCTTCATCTTCGACAGACGATGCAGAACTTGTAGTGTTACTTCCAGGATTTGAAGGAAAGACGAGAGAGGAACCGAATATAGATTCATGTTCTATATTTGCAGTAAATGGCGTCTTCAATACCGCTCCTAAGGTTAATTTGCTGTTAACATTCCATAAAACACCTAAGTTAGCATTAAACCCGCTAAATGAATACCGATCAAAGCTGTTTGAGTCGAACGTAAAGGCATTGCCTTTATATATACCGGAACCGGCCTGACGGGTTTTCTGCTCCCATTCATTTTTATACACCCCGTCTTCCCAGAAATTAAGGGTTAAGCCAAATGAAAGCTTTGGGTTAATCTGAATGCAATAAGCAACGCCAATGGCTGAAAGACTTCCTTCTTGCTCGTAGAAGACGTTCTGATTCAGAGTTAAATTGGCTGAGGTCTGACTGAGTGGAAAGATCCACTCACGTGTAAAATCATAAAGGTACTGATAGTTTAAAGATACAATCATATTGTGTTCCCAAAGTGTGAAAGGATAGGCAGCGCTGAGATAGTTAATACTGCTTTTGGAAACACTTTGTTCACATGATCCTTCGGGGTTGGAACATAAGTTATTATCTTCGGTTCGATTAAAGTAAGCGCCCACAGCAGAAATCTCAGGGGTTTCCAATTGTATGAGGCCGCCTGGGTTCCATGAAGCTGCGGTCGCATCATCGGCAATTGCAATGAAAGCACCCCCCATCCCAAGCGCCCTTGCACCGGAACCGACAGGGTTTGGGGAAGAAGGGATTTCTATCCGCTGAAGTTGCTGAGCAGATAATAAATTCGTAAAGCCGATAGACAAAAGGATTACAACACAGAAAACAGGCAAAGGGGACTTGCGGGTTTGGTTAAAGTTCCATTTCATGGGTAAAACCCCCTTTTTCCAATTGCGCAAAATCCGGCAGGGTTAAGAATTGTGGACGAGCCGCTATTTATATATAATATAGTTATAATTAGTCAAGGTAATATGCATACAGTAAAAGTCTTGGTATGCCCGACATGATCATAAGAAAAAAAGCTCTCTTGGCCGCGGGGGTATGAATAACGACAGGGGCCTTTTAATGGGTGCCAAAACAACAACCCGAAGTCAGTTCGTGCTGATTATATATATCTAAAATTTGTCGAAGAAGCAAAAAAGCAAACCCCCGAAAAAGGATTTGCCCTTATTTAAAAACGATATCACAGGTTCAGACCCCACTATAAATATTTTGGATATATAGCAGATATTCAAAGTATGGATAACGACAAAGCTCAGCCGCTGCAGCGCCTTGTTATGCCGCTCTTTTTACAGCTATGCGACGCCTCGGTGAGGTCAGCCCTTCAGAATTCCCGCAACAATCTCCCAGCGCCGACCAAAGCCCCTTCGAACCCATTTTCCCGTAACGCGTACCAAAAGGTCACCGCGTTGATCCCCAAAATCGGAATCCCAACAACAGGTTCCAACTTCTCACTAACGTCTATCAAGCTCATGTTCGTTCCACATTGAACGACTGCATCCAATTTATTCTCATCATTCGCCAACAATTCCAAAATAGCCTTTTCCTTGGCCCAGTCCGGAACATGCGCTATATGAAGCGCGTTCGCGCAGGAAAAACCAACACTCGAAACCACCTCAAAACCCAATTCTTTGAACATCTGCGTTGCG
>CAXMTB010000143.1:0-8284 GCA_964195835.1 uncultured Nitrospinaceae bacterium
CACCAATTTTGGGAAAAAGGGACGTGACTGGTGCCGGAATAACAATATGGATAGGATAAGCGAGCATCTCGGCGTTGTTGGGTCAACATTTGGATTTAATGTGGCATCAACGGCAGCCAGTAGCCTGGTTGAAGGGTTCCTTTCCGGGTCATATGATGAAGTTTATGTAGTGTATGCAGAATTTGTCAGCATGGGAAAACAGGTTCCGGTCGCAAAACAGATTCTTCCGATTGCTTCGGTTGAATCTTCAGAATCTGAAGATAAAGGTGATGAAGATGCTCCTTATCTCGCAGAGCATATTTGTGAGCCGCCAGCCGCTGAGCTTTTAGGGATTCTGCTTCCAAAGAACGTCTCTGTCCAGTTGTTCAGTGCCTTGCTTGAAACATCCACCAGTGAACATGCTGCACGTATGATGGCTATGGATAACGCAACCAACGCGTGTAGTGACATGATTGATGAACTTACGCTCACCTATAACAAGGCAAGGCAGGCCGCTATTACTGCAGAATTAATGGATATAGTCGGTGGAGCCGAGGCGCTTAAAGGTTAAACCCGGAATTATATATAAAAAGATATACTAATATAGATTTTATAGGAGGTCTATAGATGAGTGAAAATGTTGGAAAAATAGTACAGGTTATGGGTCCTGTAGTAGATGTTGAGTTTGAACCTGGAAAGTTGCCTACAATTTATACAGCGCTTTTAATTACAAACCCGGTTATCAACGACGAAGCCGACAACCTCGTTGTTGAAGTAGCACAGCATCTTGGAGATAACGTTGTAAGAACAATCGCTATGGATATAAGCGACGGTCTTGTCCGCGGAATGGAAGTAAGAGACACCGGCAAGGATATTATGATGCCGGTTGGTGAGGCTTCTTTGGGAAGAGTTCTGAATGTTGTTGGAAGACCTGTTGACGGCCTTGGCCCTGTAAGCCAGGAAAAGATGATGCCTATCCACAGACAAGCTCCGGCATTTACAGAGCAGGACACTAGTGTAAATGTTCTTGAAACAGGAATCAAGGTTATCGACCTTCTCGTACCGTTTCCCCGTGGTGGTAAGATGGGACTTTTTGGCGGTGCCGGTGTTGGCAAGACAGTTATCATGATGGAAATGGTTAACAATATTGCTATGCAGCATGGCGGTATCTCCGTGTTTGCAGGTGTTGGCGAACGGACCCGTGAAGGTAACGACCTTTATCACGAGATGAAGGATTCAGGCGTTCTCCCCAAAGCAGCATTGATATACGGTCAGATGACCGAGCCTCCTGGAGCCAGGGCCCGTGTTGCTCTTTCAGCTCTTACATGTGCTGAATATTTCCGTGACGAGGAAGGCCAGGACGTTCTTATCTTCATCGATAACATTTTCCGGTTTACACAGGCCGGCGCCGAAGTATCCGCTCTTCTGGGTCGTATTCCTTCTGCTGTTGGCTATCAGCCGACGCTGGCTGTTGACCTGGGTGAGCTTCAGGAACGTATTACTTCAACAAACAAGGGGTCAATTACAGCTGTACAGTGTGTTTACGTACCTGCTGACGATCTTACCGACCCTGCTCCTGCTACCACATTTGCACATCTTGACGGGACTGTTGTTCTTTCAAGGAAGCTTACAGAGCTTGGTATTTATCCTTCAGTTGATCCTCTTGACTCAACTTCAAGGATTCTTGATGCTGCGTATATCGGAGAAGAGCACTACAGAGTAGCTCGAGAAGTACAGCAGATTCTTCAGAAATACAAAGAACTGCAGGATATTATCGCAATTCTTGGTATGGACGAACTTTCAGATGAAGACAAGATTACTGTTGAGCGTGCAAGAAAGATTCAGAGATTCCTGTCACAGCCTTTCCACGTCGCTGAAGTATTTACCGGTAAACCTGGATCATACGTAAAGATTGAAGATAATGTAAGAAGCTTCGGGGAAATTATTGACGGAAAACATGATGCTATTCCGGAACAGGCTTTCTATATGGTAGGAGGCATTGAAGAGGTTCTTGAAAATGCCAAGGAAATGGCTGCTGCTTAATCTGTTAAAAAGGGCTTAAGGTTTATATACTATGGCTGGAAATATTAGATTAGAAGTTGTTACCCCTGAAAAGTATGTGGTTGACGAAGAAGTCCAAATCGCTGTTGCTCCCGGAACTCTCGGGGAATTCGGAGTGCTCATCGGGCACACGCCTTTTTTAACCACTCTTAAAACGGGCACTGTCCATTATACGGCTGCTGACGGGAAAGAAAAATTTGTTTTTGTAAGCGGCGGATTCGCTGAGGCGCTGCCGAATAAAGTTACCGTTTTGGCAGAATCAGCTGAAAGACGGCGCGATATTGACTCAGATCGTGCCAAAACAGCCATGGAACGCGCCCAGGATCGTTTGGCAAAAGAAAAGGCCGAAGAAATCGATTTTAACAGGGCCAGAGCAGCTCTGGAAAGGGCTCTGTATCGTGTACGGCTGGCTGAAACGCGATAATAAGTGTCCTTATTGTATCGGATTTTGACTTCATAACCTGAATTTATCCCTGAAAAGGGGATAGGTGATCTCATCTTTTTGTCTTGAGGGCAGACCCCTTATAAGGTTTGCCCTTTTTTTGTAGATTTTCGTTAAAGATGGACATATAATGATTGAAACGGCACCACTCAAATTTTCATAACGACAATTAATAATAAAATTAAAAAAATAGATGGAAAATACCGAAAGAGAAACAGCTGTAATCATACTTGCGGCAGGCCAGGGAACCCGCATGAAATCTCCGAAAGCCAAAGTGCTTCATGAGATACTGGGCAAACCCATGGTGATGTATGTTGTGGAGACCGCCCAAAAAATTGCGGGTCAGAACGTAGTGTTGGTTATTGGAAGTCAGGCCGAAAAAGTTCGAAGCGTGGTGTCAGAAAATGCCGATATTATCTTTGCCGTGCAAGAAGAACAGCTCGGAACGGGCCATGCTGTTTCATGCGCATTTCCTCATCTGTCTGATAACACGAAGGAAGTGATTATTTTGTGCGGCGATGTTCCGTTAATTACTTATGGAACGTTAATGCGGTTTTTTGAAGATCATGTTAACGCCAAGCGTGATATATCGCTGTTGGCCGTCGAGCTCGATAACCCCGAAGGATATGGAAGGATTCTTTTTGATGAAAACCGTCGGTTATTGGGGATCGCAGAGGAGGCAGACGCTTCAACGGAACAAAAGAGAATAAAAACCATTAATACAGGTATTTATTGTGTGAGAAAGGCGTTCTTGTTCGATTCGTTGAAACAAGTAAACTCGGAAAATGTTCAGGGTGAGTTTTATCTGACGGATATTGTTGAAATTGGATATAGGGAAGGACGGGTTGCCGGCGTAATGGTTGGCGACGATTGGGAGGAGACCGTTGGGGTCAACAACCCACAAGACCTTATTCAGGCTGAAAATATTCTGCGTAACAGGATACGGAATAGATCTTGACTTTCGTCGATATGTGAGATTATATTAAACTAGTATTATTGTGAGGTGTAAGATTGGACAATGAATTTATTGTAGGACAATTTGAGGAAATTGAGAAAAAAGTTGAAAAATTGATCGATGTTTTAAAGTTGCACGAAACGACTAACTTAGAACTCAGCAATAAAATCAATAGGTTAGAGGAAGAGCTTCAAGGTAAAAATGAGGTTGAAAGCAGTTATTCACAAGAAAGAACCTTGATCCGGTCAAAGATTGACAGTCTTTTGGTCAGACTTGGGGATATTACGGACGCTGGATAGTGACCGCAAAGGAAGGTTTTGGAAAGGTAAAAGAGATAATCATTGGAGCAACTTGTAACGATAGAGCTTTTTGGTCAACCTTATACATTTAAGGCGGAATCCAATGTGGCCCATGCCAAAGAGGTTGCGGATTATCTGGTCAAAGAGGTGGCCAGAATCGAGAAGCAACATCCGAATCAATCGTCTGGCAATAAACTTACCACGTTGCTCTTGGCCGCACTTAATATAGCCAATGAAAATGTTGAATTGAAAAAAAGTCATTCAGATTTGTTAAGTAATATTTCTAAAAAGTCGGAGAATCTGATACACGCGCTCGGTGTGGCAGTAACTGGTTGAAAGTTACCGAAAAAATGATGTCAAAAAATTGTAGCATGTGTTTTAATTCCTTTATCCTCCTTTTTGTCTGTATCATTAGAGGACAACAATAGTTATTTCTTGTGATCCTCCCGGAATATGCACGACCTTGAAGGTGTTTGCACTTTTTAACACAAGCTAGTGGCCCCTGCCGTGTTTGTGATTGGAAGATGTTCTTTGACCCAACATCCATTTAAAGGGAGCCTTCTCTGATTTTGGTGTGCAGGTTCTGCTTGTACAGAAAAGCCTAAAGAAATTAAAAGGCACCCACTTTATTTTTATGGTTCAAAGACCTCCCAACACGGCATTGTGGCAGGGGTTTTGCTTAATTCAGATTCAGAAAAAGCGCTGAAGAAATTTACTCAGCCTGATACTGTACCCGTCTATTTTTTAATTTATTAAACATTGAAAAGATAGCCTTACCTTTTTTCTCCTTATATTCTTCTTTCCGATCTATCTCATAATACGGTTTTCTATACGACATCTCGTAAAGTAGGCAATTTCGTTTTTATCTGATATGAAAATTTTAACAGACAAAACGAGACAATTTTGTAGTGTCTTAACGATGAACATATTGATCTTTAACTGGGTTGATTGGATATAAACATTTCCAGGGAGAAGAGATAATGAGTGAATATAATTTATTAATCGGCACAGTTGCATTTGTTATAGGTTTTGCAATCGCCTTTTGGGTCAAAGGGTTAATTGTCGCCCAAAAAGTCAAGGCGGCTGAAAAAGAGACATCCCGAATATTAGTAGCTGCAAAATTGAGATCTGAGACGTTGCTTAAAGAGGCCAAGCTGGAGGTTAAAGACAGGCTTTTCAGAATGAAAAGCGAGTTCGATGCTGAGACCAAAGACACTCGATCTGAATTGAAAAAGAAAGAAAAAAGGTTGATGCAAAAAGAGGAAAATATCGAACGCAAACTCGAGCAATTCGAACGTCGGGAACGGGATATTTTACGGAAAGAAAAAAAGTCTATCAGAAAAGAGGAAGCGGTCGAGCAAAAGGAGAAAAAATACGATGAGCTCATTGAAGAACAGAAGCGGCAGCTCGAAAAGATTTCCGGTTTAACAGCCGATCAGGCCAAGGAGCTTCTCATCAGAGCCATGGAGAACGAGGCGCGTTATGAAAGCGCCAAAATACTAAAAAGGATAGAGAATGAAACAAAAGAGCAGGCGGATAAAAAATCTGCTGAGATAATGGCCACTGCAATTCAGAGATACGCCGGTGATTTTGTTGCTGAGCGGACGGTGTCGGTGGTTCAGCTCCCGAACGATGAAATGAAGGGGAGAATAATCGGGAGGGAAGGTCGAAATATCCGTGCGCTGGAAGCGGCAACAGGGATCGACCTTATTATTGATGATACCCCCGAGGCCGTTATTTTGTCAGGTTTTAATCCGGTTCGACGGGAAGTTGCCAGGCTTTCGCTGATCCGCTTGATAGCCGACGGTCGAATCCATCCGGCCCGTATCGAGGATGTCGTCAAAAAAGTAGAAAAAGAAGTTGATTCGACGATCAAAGAGGCTGGGGAACAGGCAGCCTTTGATTTGGGCGTTCATGGTATCCATAACGAGCTCATTAAATATATTGGGCGGTTAAAATTTCGAACCAGTTATGCTCAGAATGTGTTGCAACATTCGGTTGAGGTTGGGGTGTTGTGTGGTATCATGGCTTCTGAATTGGGTCTTAACCCTAAAATGGCAAAACGTATGGGATTGCTGCATGATATCGGAAAGGCCATTGATCACGAGGTTGAAGGGCAACACGCTATCATCGGCTCCAATTTGGCGAAAAAATTTGGCGAAACTCCTAAAATTGTGCATGCGATTGCTGCCCATCATGAAGATGTAACGCCGGAATCGGTGTATGATTTGCTGATACAAGCTGCAGACGCATTGTCGGGGGCCAGGCCGGGGGCTCGTAAAGAATTGCTTGAAAACTATATAAAAAGATTGGAAGATCTTGAAGGCATAGCAAATTCATTCAAAGGGGTTGCAAACACCTATGCAATTCAAGCAGGGAGAGAGCTAAGGGTTATTGTGGAAAGCGGGATTATTTCCGATGAAGAGGCAACCCTTCTCAGCAGAGATGTTGCTAAAAAAATTGAAGAGTCGTTAACCTTTCCGGGTCAAATCAAAGTAATGGTGATTCGTGAGACCCGGGCGGTTGAGTATGCCAACAAATAAGAGACCTTGTGTTTAAAAATACAAATTTCAAGCACCAAAAACCAAAACATTTAATCCAGAAATAGGAAAGAGAAAAGAGGAAAGAGGATAAGGGAAACCACGGATGAACACGAATAAGCACAAATATTTTGAAAAATAAGAAGGTAAGAAGGTGAAGAGCAAGAAGGTGAGAAGGTGGGAAGGTAAGAAGGTTGGCATGTACGAGAGTCTCCGACCTTCTGATCTTCTAACCTTCTTAACTTCCTGTTTTCCGCGACCTTCTCGTCTTCTAATTACATTTGCGCCCATTTGTGGTTATATATTTTCTAATTCCCATTTCCTATTTTCTAAGAGGATTACCGTATGGCGAACTTAATCGATGTCCTTAAAGAACGAGGATTTATAGAGCAGGCCACCCATGATCAAGAACTGAAAAATTATCTCGAAGCCGAACAGGCCACGTGTTATATCGGTTTTGACCCAACAGCATCCAGTCTCCATGTCGGAAGCCTGGTCCCGATCATGTCGCTGGCGCACGTTCAAAGACAGGGACATCGACCGATAGCCCTTGTGGGAGGCGGTACCGGCCTGGTGGGGGACCCGAGTGGAAAGACCGAGATGCGAAAGTTGCTGACCCCCGAGATGGTTGAAGAAAATGCCGTTGGCATCAAAAAACAGCTTTCCCGATTTCTCGATTTCAGAGAGGGAAAGGCGCTGATGTTGAACAATGCCGACTGGTTGACTAAGCTGGAATATATTCCGTTTTTAAGAGATTTTGGCCGACATTTCTCTGTGAATCGAATGATAAAGGCTGAAAGCTATAAAATGCGTCTTGAATCCGAAGAGGGGCTCAATTTTATTGAATTTAACTACATGCTTTTGCAAGCATATGATTTTTTGGAACTTTATGGCCATCACGCATGCAGATTGCAGATGGGAGGAAGCGATCAATGGGGCAATATTGTTGCCGGAATTGAATTGATTCGAAGGGTTCGCCAAGAAACTGCATTTGGCATTACCTTTCCTTTGATAACCACCAGCACCGGTGCTAAGATGGGCAAAACAGCAGACGGGGCTGTGTGGCTTGATCCGGCTAAAACATCTCCCTATGAATATTATCAATACTGGATAAACACGGACGATCGGGATGTCGTCAGATTTATGGCCCTTTTTACATTTTTACCCATAGAAGAGATCCGGGCCCTCGAAAAATTAAGCGGTGCCGATTTAAACAGCGCCAAGGTCATATTGGCCTTTGAAGTCACGCAGCTCGCACATGGAAGAGAAGAAGCCTTCAAAGCATATCGTGCTGCGGAAAGCATGTTTGGCCCTCGGGTTGTTCCCGAAGAGATCCTGCCGTCAAGTTCGGTTCCAAGAAATGGTGCTGACGTCAATAATGCTCAAGGGCAGTTGGATGGTGTTTTGCCGGCCGTGGAAATTGATTCGACCCCACATTCCATTATAGAATTAGACCGGTTCAAAGAGGGAATTCCGGCCTTCAAACTCTATCAGATGGTGGGCCTTGCAAGCTCGGGAAGTCATGCCAGAAGGCTCATCGAGCAGGGAGGGGCCTATGTTAACGGCCAACGGATAGAATCGTTTGACGATCTGTTGACCGAGCGAGATATCGTTGATCAGGAGATACTGTTAAGGGCCGGAAAAAAAAGGTATCATAAAATAAAAATAATCAAAAATAATGCTTGACAAAGCGAACGATTAATTTTAAAAGTATCGTTTCCGCTCGACTTAAACAGGTTGAAATCTTGTTTCAAATGTGTGGAAAAAAAATAAAAAAAACATTGACAAATTGGATTAAAATAATATAATAAATGTGCTTATTGTTTTTTGTGTCAATGTAATAAAAAGTCGTTATTTTTAACGGCGTTCTTGATCTTTGAAAACTAAATAGTGGAAGTGAATGAGTTGGGTCTTAGTTTACAATGCTGCGAATTATTATCAGCATTTATTAGTTCAATTGGAGAGTTTGATCCTGGCTCAGAATGAACGCTGGCGGCGTGCTTAACAC
>CAXMTB010000144.1:0-8269 GCA_964195835.1 uncultured Nitrospinaceae bacterium
GAAGCAGGAAACGGCTGAGGACAAGGAAAAGCCTGGTCCGCCGCCCAAAGTGATAGTGGTGACCGAGCCGACCGAGCTCATCTCCAGCAAAGGCGAGCCGGAGTTCACACCGATCTCGGGGACCGATCTGCTCTACATGAGCAATACCGACAGTGACGTCCTGCTCCATATCAAAAACCAGCAATACTATGTCCTGCTAGCAGGGCGGTGGTATACCAGTGCGAAAATGGAAGGGCCGTGGAAATACGTACCCGGCGAGAAACTGCCGTCCGATTTCGCAAAGATTCCGGAAGACACCGAAATGGGCACCGTACTGTATTCGGTGCCGGGCACAGATGTTGCTAAAGAAGCCGTTCTGGATACACAAGTACCCCAGACCGCGGCTGTTGATCGCAAGAAGGCCAAGTTGACGGTCGAATATGATGGTGATCCCAAGTTCGAGAATATCAAGGGAACCAAGATGACGTATGCCGTCAACACGGCCACACCGGTGATTCATGTTGACACCAAATATTACGCCTGCGATGAGGCTGTCTGGTTTGTAGCTGGCAAGGCGACCGGGCCCTGGCAAGTTGCCACCTCTGTTCCGGATGAGATCTATACCATTCCACCGGAATCCCCCATTTATCATGTGACATTTGTGCGCGTTTATAACGCCACGGACGATGTGGTTTACGTCGGTTATACGCCGGGTTATACTAATACATACGTTTATAACACCACAATTGTTTATGGTACGGGTTACTGGTATTCCGGCTGGTATGGAAGCTATTATTACCCACGCCCGGCAACATGGGGATTTCACGTGCGGTGGAATCCCTGGACCGGCTGGCGCTTTGGCCTCAGCTACAGCAGCGGGCCATTTCATTTCACCATCGGCGGTGGCGGATGGTATCGCGGCGGCTGGTGGGGTCCGGGGCGTTATCGGGGCTATCGGAGCGGGTATCGTCATGGATACCGGCACGGACGCAATGCCGGTTACCGTGCCGGCTATCGTTCGGGAAGCCGCAATGCCGGACAGCAAAACCTGTATCGCAACCAGCGCAACAAGGCCCGGACAACAAAGTCCCCGGCCACTGCCGGCAAGCGTGCCAAAGCGAGTGGGATGAGTAATCGGGCCAACAACGTCTATGCCGATCGTAATGGTGATGTCCATCGCAAGACCGATAAAGGCTGGGAAAATCGGACCAAAGACGGCTGGAAATCAGAGACAGGCCAGCAAGGCAAGGCTCAACAACAAAAGGCCAGGCCAACCCAAACCCAACAGCAAAAGTCCCAGCAACAGAAGACACAGCAGCTCGACCGCAGCTACCAGGATCGTCAGCGCGGTGACCAGCGGACCCAAAGTTATAACAAGGCTCGGGGACACAGCGGCAGTGGTGGTCGCTCTGGCGGCAGAAGCCGAGGTGGGGGCGGCCGGGGTGGAGGTGGCCGCCGATAATAACGTGAAAAGAAAAATGGGGATCTTTCGATTCCTTTATTTGGTCGTTCACCAATGGGGAGATAATTCATAATTCTTGGAGAGATTTGGAAGAAATACCTGCTTCCACCCCACTTTCTGACAAGGTAAGCAATGCCTTAAAAAAAGAAGGTTTTTCATTTGTAGGAAGCACAATTTTCTATGCGCTTCTCCAGGCATCGGGTGTGGTCAACGATCACTTGGTACATTGTTTCAGGTATAAAGAATTGATTTATTGCTGACAGAACAGGTTCAAACAATTCGTTTCCCACCTGTTCTGAAACCCGTGACATCTTCTACGTATTCAAATATCGGCCGAACCTGTGATATCTGCAATAAGATCCAAATATCAACTCATTGAATTTTCCAGATATTCATACCATATCACAACCTGAACTAACCTTGTGAGTTCTGCTATGTATCTTGCATTATTAAGTCGGTTCAGAAGTTGTGATATCAAATTCTGAGAATTTAACTTTCAAGTGATGTATTGACTTGCCTTACGATTCTGTCAAATCAAGTATAGGTCGGCACAATTTAATTTTAAAACAATTTCTGTCAAAAATTTGGCACCCCAGTGCACTTTCATTTCAACATACCTTCCCACACCTTCAAAAGCTTCGTGTTTTATCTATGTATCACATTGAATTGATATTCTTTTTTAATATGTTATCAAACTTATCTCGACCATTTAAACTATGGCACATCTATTGCATCGAATGTTCATGTTTCACAGTAAGATCTGAATCTTTTGAATAAATCTGGTATGAGATCGAACCATTAGTCATAGCACAAAGTTATGTTAGAAGAAGTTATCAAAAATGTTAAAATAAATCGATACATCACCCCCTTTGAGGAAGAAAAGGCGATATTTTTCGAAGGAGATGATTCACAGGATTTATTTATTCTTGTATCCGGACAGCTCAATGTCTTCAAAGGAAATACAAAAATAGCCGAAATCACCGAGAAGGGATCGTTGTTCGGAGAAATGTCTTTCCTTCTTAAAGCAAAACGAACGGCAACAATAAAAGCAGGGGAGAATGTAAAAGCGATCCGAATACCCAAGGATGAGATCACTGCCTTTATTCATGATTTTCCCGAAGTGGCTGGAGAAATATCAAAGCTTCTGGCCAAACGTCTTGATGAAACCAGTCGAATTCTCTATGGGCTTAAAGAGTTTTGCGACCAATTGCCTGATGCGGTTATTGCAACCGATAAAGAAGGAAAAATCATCACATGGAATGCTGCGGCAGAAGAAGTATACGGCAGGTCCTGGGATCAGATGTGCAACAAGTCAGTGGAAGAAATTTATGAGAAATCTCAAGTTTATAAAAAATTGCTTGAAGAGGTAAAGAAAAAACACTCTGTAAGGGAAAAGATCCTTAGTATTCGACATCCGAAAAATGGAACCCGGTTTATATCCACCAGCTCAACCCTCCTTCACGACGATCACAATAACTTTCAGGGAATTCTTTCATTGGGTCGTGATGTCACATCTATTAAAACCTTAGAAAAGAAATACCGTCAGACCCGTTACTGGCTTTTCCCATCCTTGATTTTAATTTTTCTTATGGCCATAGGTGTTTTTTGGGGTCATTCGCACTTCTCAAAAAGACACCGGATAATGGATGTTAATCACCTGGGATTGAAAAGCCGATTAAACAAAGATTACCTTTTGTTGAAATCAATGTTGGTAAATCCTTATGAAGCCGGCGACCGGTCAAAAACAAACCAATTGATGAAGGATTTTCTCAACATTCAAAAACCGGACAACGTACCATATAACGGTCTCGTATTACTGGATAATAACAAGAAGGTATTTGACGCATATTCAAAAAACACGGGCACAAATATTTCGCCGACAATAGAAAGCAGTTATAAAGGGATAGATTTTGAAGATGGTAAGAACTCTACCCACAGCGTACTAACCCTTTATCGAGCAGACAAAGATCATCCCATGGGCCAGAAAAGCATTGAGATCGCCTTTGAAATGAACAAAAACAATCGTCGAATCGGCTGGTTGATTTTTCAATTAGATCTTCATCGATTGAAGACGGACTATGGTACGGAATTATCAGGCTTAAAGCAATTTATTTTTTAGAACCCTTAGAATCGGATTTATGGCGGACGAAACATAATAATTTGATAGGACAACGTGCTACATGGATGGTTTTAAAGATATTCAGTCTTGCCAATATGAAATCTCAGAAAGCAACAATGGAGAAATTACGATCTATCTTCAGGGTCGAATCGATTCTACCAATGCGTCTCAAATGATCGAATTGTTTGGCTCGCTGATAAAAGATCGGAGACCTGTTTCACTAAACGTAGATCTTAAAAAGGTAACATACCTGGATGATTTCGGGGCGCTTGTCCTTGTTGAATTAAAAGATATGATGACCGCTGCAAAAGGTCAATTTAATTTAAAAAACGCTAGAGAAGAAGTGCTTTTTATTCTTAATTCGGGAGGTTTGGCTGAAACACCTCCATTGATCAAGGTTCGCCCTCCTTCTATGTTTATCAGGTTTGGAGATGCTATTCTAAAGTTTGCAGCAGATGTTAAATATCAGATTTCATTTGTGGGATCTGTCTGTCTGGCATTTGTTTATTCCTTTCTTCATCCTAAAACGTTGCGGATGGACGACACTTTGCTTTACATGCAAAAAACAGGGGTTGATGCCATTCCGATTGTGGGAATGATCAGTTTCATGATGGGCCTCATCATGGCCTTTATGTCATCAGTTCAGCTCCAGATGTTTGGTGCCAATATTTATGTGGCTTCATTGGTAAGCCTGGCGATGACTCGAGAATTAGGTCCCATTATGACGGCAATTGTTGTGGCTGGACGATCCGGTTCATCATTTGCCTCAGAAATAGGTACTATGAAGATATCCGAAGAAGTCGACGCTCTTTTTACCATGGGATTTGATCCCACACGGTATCTGGTCGTTCCTAAGATTTTGGCTTCTGTCATTGTGGTTCCCATCCTGACCTTATTTTCCGACGTTTTTGCCATATTGGGAGGGATGGCGGTGGGTGTTTTCATGCTGGATTTGACCGCAAACGCATACATTTTGCAAACGCTTAAAACGTTGACCCTTTTTGACATCCTTTTGGGAATCTTCAAAAGCGGTGTTTTTGCACTCCTCATATCCTGGATTGGTTGTTTAAGGGGATTTCGCGTTAAAGGTGGGGCGGCCGCTGTGGGCCAGGCGACAACCTCTGCAGTTGTCAGCAGTATTTTTTTGATCATCGCTTTTGATTCAATTGTTGCGGTTATATTGACGTACTTGAGCTGATTCAGCGACGATACCATTGTATTCAAAAATCGGCATTTGATAACGTGGAGATGACAATTTGGAAACACATAAAATAATCCAAGTCCGAGATCTTACTGTCGGCTATGGAACAGATATTATCCTTGAAAATATATCATTTGATGTTCTGGAGGGAGAAATATTTATTGTTTTAGGAGGAAGTGGGTGCGGAAAAAGCACATTACTGAAACACCTGATTGGACTAATCCCCCCCCTATCCGGCCAGATACGCATTGATGGGGAAGACATATCCAACTGTAATGAGACTACATTTAAAAATATTTTGAGAAAGATTGGGGTCCTCTACCAGAGCACAGCCCTTTTCGGTTCAATGACAATTGCTGAAAATGTGTCTCTTCCCATAAAGGAATACACTGACTTGCCTCAAAAATCAGTGGAGACACTGGTCAAAATGAAGCTGAATATGGTGAATCTAAAAGGGTATGAAAACCATTTACCGTCTGAAATCAGTGGAGGAATGCGAAAGCGGGCAGGACTGGCAAGAGCAATGGCCCTAAACCCAAAAATTCTATTTTTCGACGAGCCTTCTGCCGGACTCGATCCCGTAACATCTGTCGAACTCGACAACCTTATTATACATCTCAATAAGAGCCTCGGGACGACAATGGTTATCGTAACCCACGAACTTCAAAGCATTTTTAATGTAGCGCACAGGGTAATCATGCTGGACAAACAAACCAAAGGGATCATCGCCGAAGGTAATCCCAAGCATCTGAAAGATCATAGCGAAAATCCATTTGTTAGGAACTTTTTCAACCGTAAGTCAGAAAATTAAAAAAAGGAACCTGAAAGGTTTAATACAGCTTTCGTAAGGATATCTTAATGGCTTCTCAAAAAACTAAATTTGCCCTTGGATTATTTGTGACCTGTGGCATTGGCATGGTTTTTCTCGCCGTCATATGGTTGGGCATGTCACGATATTTTAAAAAGGGTCATTATTACGCAACCTATTTCAATGAGTCCGTTCAGGGGTTGGATGTGGATTCTCCGGTAAAATACCGGGGTGTATCCGTTGGCCGGGTGGAACGTATTGTTGTTGCCCCTGATGCAAATTTGATACAAGTCGTATTAAAAATCGAGCCCGATCAAAAACTTGAAAACAATATCTTTGCTCAGTTGAAATCTGTTGGGATTACCGGAAGTATGTTTGTAGAACTGGATCGCAAGAAAAATGGTGCACCTGATCTTTCACCACCTTTAAGTTTTCCTTCGGAATATCCCATCGTCGCCTCAAAACCATCCAATATCTCCAAAATGTTACATAGCATAGATGACGCACTTAACCAGATCAGGGCAATGGATTTAGAAAAAATTTCTGAAAAAATTCAATTGACGCTCAACAGTATAGAGCAAGCGACAACCTATGCCAATGTAAAAGATATTTCTGAAAAAATTGAAAAATCGATTGATCGTGCCGGTCAAATTTTGGATGATAAAAGATGGGACAGCATCATGGCATCTGCGGACGAAGCCGGTCAATCTCTTAATGACATAATGGATAAAACCAGCAACAGCATGAATCATGTCGAAAACACCGTTCTTCGAATGGAAGGGATCACCGTTGAAAAGGAACAAAGCATTAAAACCGCCATTGAAGACTTTAGACTATCCATGGAAAATGCCAACACACTTTTAAAGAAAGGTAATTTTCTGACAGACAAAACAGACGATTCAATATCGCAACTCAAGGGACAAATTTTAATCATTACCCAAAATTTGGAAAAGGCAAGTGAAAACCTGAACAGATTAATAGAGATTGTTGCTGATCATCCGTCTCAAGTCATGTTTGGGGGACCGCCTTCTCCAAGAAAAATGGATCAGACCGACGGCGAAAGGTAAAAACAGTTTTATGAAACGGTTCAATAAAATCTATCTTTTATTTCTCATATTTCTCAGTCTTCCCATACTCTTTGGGGCTTGCGCGAGTCTGAATAAACCGACAAATAAAATCGAGTACTATACGCTGGAATATCCTCCTCCACAAATGGAAACCTTAAATCCTTTACCCCATGTCATCCGAATGCACCGTTTTACAGCGGCACCGCCATATAATACCACTCAAATCATTTACAGGGATCAATCTTTTAAAAGAAATGCATATGTTTATTATAGATGGCAGACCAACCCCGGGGCTACCGTAACCACGCTGCTAAACCGTGACATTAAAAATTCAGGCCTTTTTAAAGCTGTGTTAGGCCCTAGCAGTCGATTTTCGTCTTCGTATATGATTGAAGGGACGGTAGATGAATTTTTCGAATGGGATACTCAAAATGCATGGAAAGCCATCCTTACTGTCAGCGTAATTTTAACTGAGAAAAACAAAAATGATATCAAAAATAGGATTTTATATCAGAAAACCTATCGGAAAGCAGAAATATGTCAGCAGAAAAAGCCGAAAGCGGTGGCCGAAGCGATGAGTCAGGCACTGTCTAAAATTTCAGACGAGATGATTAAAGATGTATATGATTGCCTAAAAGATCGACATCAGGATTGATCCTTCCAATGGGCATGTTTTTATGGCAAAAAACATTTTTTATCGAATAACGAATAATGAATGTCGAATATCGAAGGAAGGTATTTAACCATTTTGATTAATATATAAATACCGTTTCAACGGACAAGTCCGTAAAACGCCGCCAAAACATCTTCCGGAGTTATTCTGTTAAAGCATTCAATTTCTTCACATCCAACCGTTCCTGTTTCAAAACAGGGACTGCATTCAAAGTCAGGTCGAACAACTTTTACGGCTCGGCCCATTGGTTTCCATGTTGTTGGATCAGAAGGTCCGAAAACGGCAACAGTAGGAAGGCCTATAAATGCTGCAAGATGGCTGACTCCGGAATCATTTCCAATAAAACCGCCGCCGATTTTGAGCAGTCCGGCCAGTTCCGTCAACTTTTCTATTTTATGAACATTTGCGTTGAGCCTTTTGGACTGCAGCAAAATTTCGTACAAATCATATTCTGCGGGACCGAGTATAAACTCCGGCTGTTTGCCGTTTGCGTCGATTGACAAAGCAACTTTGACAAAATTGGAAATGGGCCAGCATTTTTTTCGGCTTCCGGATCCGGGATGGATAATAATTTTTGACGGGTCGTATTGAGGGTTTCTCCGATCCGAATAAATGGATGAAAACAACATTATACGGGTGTCTTTATCCGATTCTTCAAGGAGACTGTATCTGACAAGATTCGACAAAATGTGTTGAGTAACATGGATTTTTTGACCCAAATCCGGGTGGGGTGGTATACGATAAACTTCATTTTCCGAAATTGAAAACAGCGTCTTCTCAAGCGAACGGGAACGGGAAAAAAGAATAATTTTACAATAAGAGAGCAGAATGTTTTTTACAACCGGATCGATATGACTCGAATAGAGGGTTGCAAAGGCTGCAGCCTCCAAAGGAAACCATTTATCCACAACATTGAGCTCCTGGGCAAGTTGTCCAATGCTGTTTTGACAGATAATGGCT
>CAXMTB010000145.1:0-8239 GCA_964195835.1 uncultured Nitrospinaceae bacterium
TGGGCACCGGAGCCTATTATTACGTGAGCAAAAAAGAGAGGATTATTGTTGTAATTACCAAGCCCCTTGCCCATCCGTCAGTGACTGCACCGCAGAGAGTCTCATTAACCAGAAACCAGTTTTTAGAGGTAGAACAGTTTTCTAAACAATGGCAACTCTGGTTAAATCAGCAATTCCAGCTTGGACCTGGCCTGATGAAGCAATTAATACAGGCTCTGAATTTCGGCAAATAAGAATTTTATTGAATCAAATGTATCAAGATAACGATTCATTCGACTGATCTAACACAACATGCAACAAAGTCGCGACTATTTCCCACAGACGTACGACATAGACGGAAAATCATTTTTTCAATATCTTGACATTCATACCTTGAAGGTAAAAATTATATACCATTGAATTTGAATTCGATCCCAGGAAAAGTGCGACAAAAAAAAAGCACGGCATAGATTTTATAGAAGCCCAAGCACTATGGGATGATCCTGACTTGCTTGAGATTCCAGCAAAAACAACGGATGAGCCAAGATATCTTGTTGTCGGCATTATTTCTGAAAAACATTGGTCAGGCATAATAACGTACCGCCAGGACAAGATTAGGATTTTATCTGTCCGTCGATCCCGCCCAGAGGAGGTTGAATTTTATGAAAGCTAAAGAACTTGAAAAAAAGTTTGATAACAACGAAGACATCACAAAATATCTTGATGTTTCAAAAGCACGAAGACCGGTGCAGGAACAAAAAAGGGTCAACGTTGATTTTCCTACCTGGATGATCCACTCACTTGACAAGGAAGCCAAACGGCTTGGCGTTCATCGTCAATCAATCATTAAAGTCTGGATTCCCGAACGTTTAGAAAAACTGCATACTTGAATGGGGAAGTTTACTCCTTGACAAGGGGCCTTTTAATGGATGACCCCTTTTTTCTACGAATAAATCAACGGGACGGTTTCGGTTGCAAAATGCAACCATATATGGCAAAATGGTACCAGCAAGAGAATACGAATAATTTTTTACAACTCCCTGGAGGTTCCCATGGCAACCGCGGTAAAAGTTTCTGATGAACTGATAGCAAAGGCCCGGATACGGTCCAAGATATTCAAACGCTCCATAGCCGGCCAAATTGAGTTTTGGGCCAAAATGGGTGAACTGGCCGAAGAAAATCCGGACCTGCCACTTTCCCTTATTCAGGATATTCTGCTCGGAAAAGAGCAGATCAAGGCAGGTGAAGGAACCCCGTACGTTTTTGGTGAAGGGGAATGACCCTGATGAAAAATGTCGTTCAGTCACCGCTTTTTGCCAAACAGAAAAAAAAGCTCACCAAACCTCAAATTACGCAGCTCGATGAGGCCCTCCGGACAATCATTGCCAATCCAGAGATGGGTACCCTTAAAACCGGGGATTTAAAGGGTGTTCGCGTTTATAAATTCAGAATAGACAGAAATCAGATTCTTCTTGCTTACGAGATAGTGGAATCAACAATGTATCTCTATACGTTCGGCGTACATGAAAATTTTTACAGGTCGTTAAAACAGTATCGTTCTTCCACAGGATAAAAGCACATTGCCGGATGAGATCACCTGCCTGTTTTCAAAAATCATAACAAATGAACCACGCCAAACGGATTACCCAAGTCCTTATAATGCCCATTTTGAGGCCCAAAAGACCGTTTTAAGGCAAAGAAACAGTTGTTCCCAGTATGTTTTGCCTGTAATGTCAGAAGGACAACTTAATCCGACCGCACAGCCTCACTAGTATTAGTTGATATGTTATGGACGGAAAAGAGAACGCATAAAATGGGGAATCAACTTCTTCAGACATTTTTGACAAAACTGTACAAGTCATACTCTTTTTTCTTTGCTTGTAAGAAATACCCATCCATAAATTCCAATTATAATAAATACACCTAGATAAGGTTGCCATTTTCTTCCTAGCAATGCAAAAATTTCTCTGAGCAAAGTGGTCGATTGTCTATCTATCACAGTTTCATGCTGTAATGCTGGTGGAATAATAACAGATTCAATAAAGGAACGAAATGCGGGTTCATATCCTGCAAATTCTTTTTCCTCTGCAAGACAGACAAGATTAAGAATATTTTTTTTCAGAAAAACAATAGAACTCAGCCCAATAAAGTGATGGCCATTCACAGGTATGCTGTTCTGAAATAATATGGCTGGCAATTTCTGATTATATTCAATGTTTTGAATACTCACTTTACCCACTTTGTCAGAGAGCACACCTGTGAGCAGGTTCTCATTTTTTTTAAGCCATGCATACGTTTTTTGTATCATGTCCTGATTCACATCTTCTTCATTTTTCGCAAAAACAAGAATCTGTGGATTAAGGGATAAATCATCTCTGTTGATTTCAGACATAAATTTGAAACCGGCGACAATTTTTCCTGATTGCTGAATTACACTCTCAGGAATAGTAGAAATAAGTGCATCAAGTTCTTCAGATGAAAAAGAAAGCCATTCCTCAGCAAGTATGCTTTGGATAACATGTTGATCTGACTGCCAGAGAAAAACCGGATTCGATTTGCTTGCTTCAGCATAAGAAACGAACAAGAACAAACATCCCAATAATGAAAAAATTATTTTTCTCATATATCACGTCTTTTTAAATAAAAGCTTCATTAATTTATTTTTAGCCTGTGGACCAATTTTTTCTTCCGGCGATTTCCATATTGGATCTATAATGGCACACTGTGGAGAGTATCCTTCCACAATTTCAAGAAGTGTTGAACGCACCTTTTCATATTCAAAATTCTTGCAGGAATTATCAAGATCACTGATAACAGGGGATAATCGCGTCCAGGGGATCATTTGCTCCTCAGCCCGCATTATCATGGGATGGGTAGTACCCACAACATTGTCACCAACCAGAAGCTCCTCGAATAGTTTTTCTCCAGGCCGTAAGCCGATATACTCAATAGAAATATCACCATTGGGATTTTTATTGTCACGTACTTTGAAACCGCACAGATGAATAAGATTCCTGGCAAGACTTATGATGCGGACAGGGTCCCCCATGTCAAGCACGAAGACGTCACCGCCTTTACCCATGGCTCCTGCCTGAATAACCAGTTGCACCGCTTCCGGAATAGTCATGAAATAACGGACAACATCCTTATGGGTCACGGTAACCGGTCCCCCATTTTTGATCTGTTTGCGAAAATGGGGGACAACAGAGCCGGACGAACCAAGAACATTACCAAAACGCACCATGGTAAAGCGGGTTTTTTCACCATTTTCTGAGAAGGCCTGCAGGACCATTTCAGCCATTCTCTTGCTGGCTCCCATGACACTTGTGGGCCGGACTGCTTTATCGGTAGAAATAAGAACAAAGGTCTCAACATTACCTTCAACAGCAGCTTCAGCGATCTTCAAGGTGCCGAAGACATTATTGCGGACGCCCTCAATGGGATTATATTCTACTAAAGGAACGTGCTTATAGGCAGCGGCGTGATATATTGTTTCAACAGCGAGGGCCTTAATTACTGCCAGCACCCTTCTTTTATGGGTCACTGAACCCAAGATGGGAACAATTTCAAGAGAATCTCCAAACTGGGCCCGCATTTCGGACTCAATACGATACAGGGCGAATTCAGACCGCTCAAAAAGCACCAGGCGTCTTGGCTCATTTGCCGCAACCTGGCGGCAGAGTTCAGAACCAATGGAGCCGCCGGCACCGGTAACCATAACAACTTTTCCCAAAATGCAGGAATGGAGAAGATCCAGCCGGGGCGGGACAGGATCTCTCCCAAGCAGGTCCTCAATTTGTATATCCTGGATATCTTTAACCCCAATATCTCCAGTTACTAATTCATCCAAAGATGGAAGGGATTTGATTTCCACAGGAAATTTTTCCAGGAATTGCAGAATCTCACGCTTTCTTTTCCTGGATTCAGAAGGCATGGCCAGAAGTATGAGGTCAACCCTGTATTTTTCTACTAAAGCCTCAATTTTTTCAGGTGGATATATTGAAAGCCCGGCAAGATCACGCTCCTGCAATTTCTTTGCATCATCGACAAAACAGACCGGATTAAATTCCAATGAGTCTCTGAAGGCAGTGACCATCTGCCTGCCTGAGGACCCAGCCCCATAGATAAGGACCCTTTTCCCGGCTTGTATTGTCGAAAAGTATTGCGCGTATATTCTGCGAAAAGACAGCCTGCTACCGCCAAGTAGAAGGAAAGACAAAGTGAAATAAATAAAGGGTACAGAACGGGGAAAACCTTTAAAACCAACTATGAGCAGCAGGGCAGTCATGAGCAGCGAAGAGAAAAAACTTGCGACAAAAATTATCCACAAGGCATCAAGACTGGTGTAACGAATAACTGCCCGGTACATCCCAAGCCGGACAAAAACAGGTATAGACACCAGGGGTAAAGCAATAAACAGCCAGGAAAATTTATCCAGCATGGAAGGCCAGAATTGCTCCACCCGCAAAGCCGAGGAGAACCACAAGGCAAAAGTGAGCATTGCTATATCGGCAACAATGAGGACACCTCTTTTGGTATAGTAAGAGGAATCAGCCAGAGTATGTATCAGCGACTTAATATTCAAGGCTCTACTCCTTCACTCCTGATTGAACGAACTTTTTCACCAACTTATTGTGCCTCATATACCTGAGATTAATACGACTAAACTAACACGACTTGCAACAAAGTCACGACTATTTTCCACACACATGCAAATAACCTCGGGCGCGGTTTTGGGCTGTAGAGGGACTTATCCAGCTCCGCTGGGTTAACCCGCATTTCTCACAGACCGGGCAACTTGCTCATAGCGATTTAATATCGATGTTTATCTTTTATTATTTTCCTGCTATATCAAATAAATATTGCGTTTATATCGCAAATAGTACAAAATAGGGGAGTCAATTCCCCCATTTTAATATTTTTAGGTGATTTCATGAAAACAGTACCACGCTATCTCGAAAACCGGATAAATAAACTTCTTTTCAAGGGGAAAGCTCTTATTCTCTACGGCGCAAGGCAGGTAGGCAAAACAACCATCCTCCGAAGATTACAGAAAAGCAGGCCTGAAAAATCAATCTATTTGAACTGCGATGAGCCGGATATCAGACAATCATTATCAAATGTTACCTCCTCTGAAATCAAGGCCGTATTCGGCAAAGCGAGTATCGTTTTTCTGGATGAAGCGCAACGAATAGATAATATCGGGTTATGCCTTAAACTGGCGGTTGAAAATTTCCCGGACATGCAGATCATAGCGACCGGCAGTTCATCTTTTGAGCTATCAGACAGTATTTCAGAACCGCTTACCGGCAGGAAATTCGAACTGCAACTGTTCCCTTTTTCAGTAGAGGAATTACGTCACGATCATTCAAATCTGGAAATACAGCGCCTTCTGGAACACCGAATGCTTTATGGCATGTACCCGGAGATCGTGCAAAACTATGGTGAAGAACTTGACCTTTTAAAGGAAATATCCCGCAGCTACCTCTATAAAGATGTCCTGCAGTATCAGCACATAAAAAACCCTGAAATTCTTGAAAAGCTTTTACAGGCATTAGCTCTTCAGATAGGCAGCGAAGTTTCCTATAATGAACTTGCGGTTCTGTTAGGGATCGACAAGAAAACAGTAGCGAGCTATGTCAGGATTCTGGAGCAGGCATATATTATATTCCTATTGCGCCCTTTCAGCCGAAACTTGAGAAATGAACTTAAAAAGCTCAGAAAAATATATTTTATCGATACCGGGATTCGCAACGCCTTGATAAATAATTTCAACCCTATGTCTCTCCGCCAGGACGCAGGAGTACTCTGGGAAAATTTCATGCTCAGCGAACGAATGAAGTTGAACAGTTATCAAAATCGAGCTGTGGATATGTACTTTTGGCGCACGCACCAGCAGCAGGAAATTGATCTGATAGAAGATAGTGAAGGAAAACTTGCAGGTTTCGAATTTAAGTGGGGCAAGAGAAAATTCCGTGTCCCCAAAATATTTCAACAAACATATCCTGACAGTACCGTTGGTCCTGTTACACCTTTGAATTTCTCAGAGTTTGTCTAAATTCCGCGTACCTCATACCGGAGAGACGTCTTAAGAAAAACAGCAAGACAGGTAATGAGGGGTTTTACTTTCAATGCTCTACTCCTTCACTGCGCATAACCTGTCAAACCCGGCACGAGTGAATCTATTCCTTTTTCTTTTCGTAAAGCCACAAGGTCATCTTGGTTAAAAAGAGCTGTGACCATTTTGATGCAAAAAAGCCCATATTATGGGGAAAAAATCTTTTTAGTATATTTATATGTGTAATCTAAAATAGATAGTTTGGCCCGCCCCCCACAACCCGTTAAAATTTAACATAGTGCCTGGTTGCCCTTACCATTGTCTTTCTATATTGCTCTTTTTGCCCCCCAAAAGATCGATATAGGCCCCCAAAACACCACTTTTAAAACAATTTATTTAATATAATCAATAAACTAGCTTGGTCCGGCCCTGGCCGATAGCTGGCCGCACTGTTTTAATTCTTCATTCTTCATTTAAATATGGTCCGACCCCGGCCGACATCTCTTGCCTTTCAGCTCACAAATCAGCCTGATTTTAGACCTGCCAACGATCTCGACGCATGTATTGACAAACGCTATACATGGTGTATATTTAATGTGTACACAAAAAAGGAGGTTCAAAATGGCACAAATTGTAACACGCAAGGCTCCGATTAATATCAGAGCGCTGAACACACAGCGGAGCTTGATCGACAGAGCAGCAGCTTTACAGAACAAATCCCGATCAGAATTTATGTTGGAAGCAGCGTGCCGTGAGGCCGAGAATACCTTGCTTGATCAACGGCTTTACTTCTTGACGCAAAAAAAATTCAAGGCATTTGAAACCGCTTTGAGTAACCCTGTCACCGAAAATGAGAGGATAACCGATTTGTTAGCGAGTATATCCCCATGGGAAAAATAACTGCGCCGGAACCAATTACCGCAGCGCATATTCTTGCTGATTTTGATTGTGGTACAGCCTCGCTTAACGACTGGCTGAAACGCCAGGCATTGAAAAATGAAATATCCGGTGCTTCCAGAACTTTTGTAACCTGTAAAGATCTCC
This sequence comes from uncultured Nitrospinaceae bacterium, assembly GCA_964195835.1. Lineage (GTDB taxonomy): Bacteria > Desulfobacterota > Desulfobacteria > Desulfobacterales > UBA11574 > UBA11574. The sequence goes on from CAXMTB010000145.1 coordinate 7,082, forward strand.
AGGTTGTCGGTTTTTACGCATTAGCCGTCGGGAGTGTCAACCGGAAAGAATCTCCAGGAAAGATTAAACGAAAAATGCCGGAACCAATTCCTGTAATGGTTCTGGGGCGACTGGCGGTAGATACTCACTGGCAAAAAAGTGGTATTGGTCGGGGACTACTAAAAGATGCTGTTATTCGGACCATTAAGGCAGCAAACCATGCAGGGATCCGTGCACTGGTTGTTCATGCGCTGTCAGAAGAGGCCAAAAAATTTTATCTCCGGCACGGTTTCCTGGAATCACCATTACATCATTACACACTGATGTTACCGTTAACCGGTGAGCATTGATGACAGCAGCATCCTGACCGTCGCCAGCAGCAGTAAAAGTCATGTTCTTATAATCCCGTTTGATGCAAAAAGGATGTATTAAGATAAAAACATTCTGCATTTTTAATTCTTCATTCTTCATTTAAATATGGCCGCGACCCCGCAGCCGCGTCCGCAGCCGCATAATTATTATTGTTGCAGTTTGCTAAAATGGTCATTATAATAACTACTAAAAGGATTTTAACAAGGAGCTATGACCATGCAGACAATTGAAACTTTTATTCCGATCACTCAGGCGAAAGCTAAGCTTTTGGATATGGTAAGACAGTTGCACGACACAGACGACACCATAGCAATCACAAAAAACGGGGTGCCTGAAGCTGTTCTGCTGTCCATGAAGAAGTTTGAGGGTTTTTTAGAGACTATTGATATTCTGGCTGATGCTGAAATGATGAAACAGCTTAAAGGTTCTGCTAAAGACGTTAAGGCAGGCCGGTTAATTGATCTTGAAGAGGCATTTTAATGACCTACCAAGTCAAGATCACACCTTTTGCAATCAGCGCAGCAAAAAAATTTAGTCCTGAAGTAAGAAAAGCCGCAAAAGCAGCCATGAAGGAACTTGCCCAAAATCCTTATCTTGGCAAAGAGCTTCAAGCTGAATTAAGCGGTTTCTGGTCATATAAATTTCTTCTGAGATATAGGATTGTTTTCAAGATCGATGCAACGGAAAAAAATGTCTTTGTTTGGGCCATTGGCCACAGGCGTGATATTTACGAAACCTTTGGTGATCATCTTTTAAGCCTTTCAGATAAAAAAACAAAGTGAAGTCAAACGGAGATTTGACCCCTTG
>CAXMTB010000146.1:0-8180 GCA_964195835.1 uncultured Nitrospinaceae bacterium
TTTAACATCCGGCTGGTATCCACAACCCGATGATCTGGTTGAGTATGCGCTTTCCGTAACTTTGCCGGAAAATTTTATTGCTATATCTGAATCCGAATCTGTAACCATTCAGAAACAGGGCAGAGCAAAAACCTTTGTGTTTGAGTTCGAACATCCTCTGGACAGTCTGCATCTGGCGGCTTCAAACCGCTATGTTCAAAAAAAAGATCAATATAACAACGTTGACATTGAAGCGTATTTCTTCAAAGAAGATGCTCACCTGGCAGATGCTTATATTGACTATACTAAAAAATATCTGGCCATGTACGAAAAGATGCTCACCTCCTACCCATACCGGCGTTTTGCCATTGTAGAAAATATTTTACCCTCAGGAAACTCAATGCCCACGTTTACCCTGCTGGGCAACCAGGTGGTGCGTTTGCCGTTTATTGTCAAGACCTCTCTGGGACATGAAATTTTACATCAATGGTTCGGCAATTCCGTTTATATCGATTTTATGTCCGGCAACTGGGCGGAAGGGCTTACATCGTACCTTTCCGATCTTTACTATGCCGCTCTGGAAGGAAAAGATATAGCCTATCGAAAACAGATCCTGGTGGATTACAATAGTTATATCCATGCGGACAATGCCATGTCATTGAGCGATTTTACAAGCCGGAGCAACAAGGCCCAAAGTGTTATCGGCTATGGGAAAGGAGCCATGCTGTTTCACGGGCTGCATAGGCTTTATGGTGATGAAACCTTTTATGCTGCGCTTAAAGACTTTATTCGACAGAATCGTTTCCGCCAGGCTTCCTGGCTTGACATCCAGCACGCTTTTGAAAGAGCGTCCGGGAACAAACTGTATACCTATTTCGGGGACTGGCTGACCCGCAAAAACATTCCAAGTCTTCAAGTGGAAAATACGAGGTTGTATGTGGCGCAGGGTAAACTAAAGCTGGATTTTGACCTTTTGCAGCAGGGTGAGCCCTATTCTCTGAACATCCCTATTACGTTTTATGCCGGTAAACTCAAACGTACACAATGGGTTGAGGTGAAAAATTCAAAAGAAAGCATGTCGCTGTCCCTTGACGAACCGCCCAATAAAGTCGTTATGGACGAAAATTACGATCTTATGCGGCGGTTAGCTCCTGAAGAAACGCCTCCGGTTTTGGCCGGCGTCATGGGCAAGGAAAAGCTGATTGCCGTGATCTCATCCATGAAACGTTCAACATACCAACCGCTGATTGATGCTCTGGGGATTAAAACGATTGTTTATGCAACACCGGATAGTATTACATTTGATCAGATTCAAAAAAATTCGCTACTCATTGCCGGCTATGACAATCCTGTTGTGAAAATGCTTTTTGGCAAACAGACGGTTTTAGAAGACGGATTGCATGTAAAAGTGTATGAAAATCCGTATAATGCATCGGAACGTATTGCATTGTTACATGCCACCGACAAACAGCAGGCACAGGCGGTTCAGTATAAAATATCGCACTATGGAAAATATACCGAGCTTGCCTTTAAGGACGGCCGAAACACCTTCAAAGCGATTGCCGAATCGGAAAACGGCATTCAGATGTTATCCCGTCCGACAGACCGGGCGCTTAAGCCCGATGCGCTTGCAACAATAGACGATATTATCCCCCAGCTTACGGCTTCGCGTATTATTTACGTTGGAGAAGCCCACGACCAATTTGCCCACCATATGAACCAGTTGAAAGTGATCAAAAAAATCCACGACGCCGGATATCAACTGGCTGTGGGTATGGAAATGTTCCAAAAACCTTATCAACAGGTGGTGGATGACTATCTGACCGGACGGATTGATGAGTATACATTTTTAAAAAAGACCGAATATTTCAGCAGGTGGAGATACGATTACAATTTGTATAAACCGATTATCGATTATCTTAAACAACAGCGCATCCCGCTTGTTGCCTTAAATATTCAGGGAGATCTCACCCGTAAAGTTGCACGGGAAGGAATGTACGATCTGCCTGACAAACAAAAAAAACAGTTGCCTTCTGACATGAATTTTTCAAATGAAACGTATCGGAAGGATTTGAACCAGGTGTTTGTTGTGCACAATAAACAAGAAGACATCCAGGACTTCAACTATTTTTTACAGGCTCAAATGGTATGGGATGAAGGCATGGCGGAGTCCGCGCATCGGTTTTTGACAAACCACCCCGAACATAAAATGGTGATTCTGGCGGGCAATGGTCACATCAGGCATAAATATGGAATTCCGGACCGACTCTATCGGCGCAACCATGAACCGTTCGCCGTTGTTGTCCAGGATGAAGAGATTGAAGACGGTGTGGCGGATTATATACTGTTAACCACAAAACTCAACGGGAAAGTATCACCCAAACTAGGTGTAATGGTGGAAGAAAAAGACCAGCGCCTGGTGATCAAAGGTGTGAGTCAAAATGGTCCTGCAAAAAAAGCAGGGCTTCAAAAAGGTGACGTTATCGAGATGTTTGCAGAACGACCCATACAATCACTGGCAGACTTAAAACTTGGCCTGTTTTACGGCAACATCGGAAGTACAGTCAAGATCCAGGTCAAACGGGCGGATAAGACGATTGATAAAGAAATCGAATTGTTAGATTTTGAACGATTTCCACATTAATTATTAATTCAAGCTTTTTGATGTTTTGAAGCTAAAATATGAATTCCATAACTTCGCAAGACCGGCAAAGCTTCATTTTTTCTTTCCAGGTTCTATGAACATTGCCGTCGCAGATTGTACCACTGATAAACCAGCAAAGATCACCGGACTGAAACTCCCATGCCGGACACATTTCTTTCTTCTCGGTAGGACACGCTTTTCTATCCCAGCAGGGCATTTTGTCATGGATAGTTCTCTTTAACCTTGAAACCAGAAAAAAAATCTGACGTTCCACATGGGCCGGTATGGATCGCCATCCCTGTTCATAGCTGTGAACCGCCTTGATGGAGACACCAAGGAGCTGTGCCATTTGGCGCTGTGTTTTTTCTAATTTTTTTCTAAACTTCTTAAATTCTTTACTGATCATACTGAGTCCTTGTTAGTTGAGTATTCAGTTTGATAAAAAGGGTTAAAGAAAATGATAGGATTTTGTGATCAAATGTATTACTATGTGGTATTTTATGTCAAGTGTTTTTTAAAACGAAATCCTTGCCGGAAAAATTTTATAAGGTAAAATCATGTGAGAATAAAAAAGGCGGTTCATCTCAAAGACGAACCGCCCCAAGCCAGAAAGAGTATGAAGGGAGGATTTTGGCTTACGTTTCATAACTATCATTCCGGGGCAGGAATTGTCAAGAAAAAAGTGCTACATAGTGGTATTTTGTGTCAAGAAAAACATTTTCAAACTTAATTCTTAGAGGAATCTTAATTATGAATAAATCCAATTTAACAACACTTTTGGATTTTTACAACGCCGAAACTAAATCCATGCGAGCGTCCTAAAGGAGGGCAGATGTTTACAGGGTGTATCAAACGCATCAACACCATTCTGTACTGTCGAAACTGGGATACCACGGTGAAGTTCTACCGTGATGTATTGAAACTCAGTGTCAATCACGAAACAGAATGGTTGGTGGAATTTCAATTGATTGAAAACACCTATTTAAGTATCGCCCATACTGATCGAACATCCATTCAAAGCTCAAACGGTTCTGGAATTACCCTCTCATTTCAAGTTGAAAATGTTGATGTCGCTCAAGGCCAATTACGTGAGATCGGCATAAAAACCGGTCCAATCAAACCCATTTGGGGTGCGCGAGCGTTTTACATCTTCGATCCTGAGGGGCATCGCATAGAGTTATGGTCTTAACTCGTGTCCATCCATAAATGGTCTTTTTGTCCAACTCGCCAAAGGCGGGCAAGTCTCTGCGTTATGCTCAAAAAATAATCCTCGGAATATCAATTATATGCCTGTGGTTATTTTTTTCGCATGCCTTGATCTTGAACAAAAATCCTCATTTATGGATGGACACTAACTCAAGTTTCGAACCCTTAATTTTCAGCAAGGCTTTTAAAGTGTGGCATGCCGGGAGAATTTTTAGGTAAAATCATATTGAAACGATGGTTAAACAGAAAAGTCACATGAACTTATAAACAGACGCAAAGAGAATATAACATGAAGACATCCATAGACTTTTTCGCCGGATTCAGGTGCGAAGCTTGAACATGATACAAAATTATCAGGTTGACACAGCCACATTGTAGCATTATCTACTGAGAAGAAACCAAAGGAGGAACCATAAAATGGTAAAAGAAACCTTTTCCATACCCAATATTTCCTGTGGCCATTGTGTGATGTCGATCAAAAATGAGTTGAGTGAACTGGAAGGCGTCAAAACCGTGGAAGGTGATCCTGGGAATAAAAACATAACGGTTGAATTTGAATCCCCTGTCACACTGGAACAAATCAAAGGAACACTCAAAGAGATTAATTATCCGGCAGTTTAAGCTGGATTTGCGAGCCTAACTAGTCTCCACGATAGGAGATAACATGTTTAAGTGCCCAACTGTTCAAGACCAAGGACCGTTGCCATTGACGGATACCAGTTGTTGACCTCAACAACAAAAGGCTCAGTTGAGCCGTCCGGATATGAATCAACCCTTTATCATTGGCTCGGTTCAGACACCGACAGGTGATATACCCAAGATTTCTTCCGATCTGAGATGGCCGGATCACTGGGGAAGCATTAAGGCCCGCTGGGGTGTGGGTCGCATGCACTATACCGTGGACCCCGGTCTTTATGCCCTTGGGGAGCCGAATGAACAATCACCGGTTCTGGTTACAGCCAATTACAAAATGAGTTTTGACCGGTTGCGTGAAGCGCTTTCCAACCGGAATGCATGGATTTTGGTTCTGGACACTAATGGCATCAATGTCTGGTGTGCGGCCGGGAAAGGGGCATTTGGGACGGATGAACTGGTTCGGCGTATCGAATTTAGCCAATTGAATCGCGTGGTATCCCATAGGGAGTTGATTCTACCCCAACTGTCAGGCCCCGGTGTTGCAGCCCACAAGGTGAAAAAACGAACCGGTTTCAAAGTTTTATACGGCCCTATTCAGGCCACCGATTTGTCGGTTTTTCTGGATGCCGGTATGGAGGCAACCCCAAAAATGCGGCGAAAGACATTTACCATGCTTGAAAGATTGGTTTTAATACCTGTTGAACTGGTAAGCGCTTTAAAATGGTCATTACTGATACTGCCGGCCTTTTTCTTATTGGGAGGGCTGGGCGCACCATCCGGATTTTGGCAGGGTGTATTGAACGATGGGCTCTTTGCCGTACTCAATCTACTGGGTGCGCTGCTGGCCGGGGCAATTCTAACCCCGATTCTTTTGCCATGGATTCCAGGTCGAGCCTTTTCTCAGAAAGGCTTGATCATGGGCCTGATAACAACACTGTTTATCACTCTTTTCGGAGCGTTTTATCTTAACATTCGACAAGATTATATGAATATCCTGGCCTGGTTCTTTCTGGCTCCGGCGTTGTCGGCCTATCTTGCTATGAATTTTACCGGCGCTTCGACCTACACGTCTCTTTCCGGTGTTAGAAAAGAGATGCGATGGGCGGTACCCCTTGAAATTGTTGGTGGAGTGGCTGGATTGACCCTCTGGGTGGGATCGCGATTTGTCTCTTAAAGGCCGATGGAAATGGAAAAGATGATCTATTTAAAAGATGTTGTAACGCTACAATTAAACGAGAAAAATTGCTCGGGTTGCGGAATGTGCGTCGTTGTATGCCCTCACGCGGTTCTGAGCATGAACAACAGGAAAGTTCAAATTGAAAACAGGGATGCCTGCATGGAGTGCGGGGCTTGTGCAATGAATTGTCCCACAGAAGCGCTCACTGTTCAGGCTGGTGTTGGCTGTGCCGCGGCTGTTATCAATTCAGCTCTGGGTAGAGAAGGATCCTGTTGCTGTGTAATCGAAACCAAGAACGAACCTGGCAAAGACCAAAGCAAAAGCTGCTGTTAACCCTATCACCGTAATGTATTTCTTTCGTCTTAATATTCATCAACCCATATGCGGTTTCCTTAATTTTCAATCCGACATGTTAATATATCCAGTAGAAAGTGTATAATTTTGCAGCACCATGTTGCAAAAAACAACAAAAACAATTCTTGACAATTTTGATTTTAGAAATTAAAAAAGTTTCTTTGATAAATGAGGTTCAATTAGAATGCCTCAACAGGCATTTTTTTTTGCGCTAAAATAACCGGCTTATTAGGATCCTGGAAATGACGGAAACCGCCCTTTTAGACTACATGTACATCTTTCTTTTCCTCGTTGTGGGATTTATTGGAGGATTTGCGCCGTTTATTGTCAACTGGCTTATCCGCCCCAAAAGAACACATCTAAAAAAATCTCTGGAAACATACGAATGCGGGATGGATATTTACGGAAACGCCTGGGATTACCGTTACGGTGTTTCCTATTATCTTTACGCACTCATTTTTCTCGCATTTGATGTCGATATCCTGTATCTGTTTCCGGTTGCAGCGGCCTTTGACAAGGTATCCGGCATTCGTGGAATTGTGGAGTTTTTCATATTTTTAGGCATTCTGATCCTGGCCATTGTTTATGCCTGGGCTAAAGGAGTCTTTACGTGGGAGAGGAAAATAAAAGTTCGCCGATAAGACCCGACTTAGATGCATATGCCGCATATTTAAAGTCTGAATCCTGCCGACCGGTTGTCGAACAAGGCAGAGAATATGGTGAAGGGCCCCTGTTGCGCGTGAAGTTGATCGACACCATTCTGAAGCTGTGCCAGGCGAATTCACTGTGGCCCATGACGTTCGGCATCGCTTGCTGCGCAATAGAGATGATGGGAACCGGTATGGCCCGTTTCGACATCTCCAGATATGGATCTGAAGTTTTCAGACCGTCGCCCAGACAATCGGATCTAATGATCGTGGCCGGAACGGTGAACAAAAAACTTGCTCCGGTACTTTTGACGCTCTACGAACAAATGCCGTCTCCCAAGTGGGTTATTGCCATGGGCAACTGCGCCATCTCAGGAGGACCTTTCAAAGTCAAGGAAAATTATAATATCATCGAGGGCGTCGACAAACTGATTCCTGTGGATGTCTATGTTCCCGGCTGCCCTCCACGTCCCGAAGGTCTCCTCGAAGGAATTTTTAAAGTTCAGGAAAAGATTGCCGGTATCCGGCATCCTATTCCCCAAAATCGTCATCCCAAATCTCCTTTAAAAAAGGTAAAAGGATTGAGGGTGAAGTAATGGCTAAAACAAACAAAGATTATAAAGAAGTTTTTCTACATCAAGGATTTGATGCCGCCGAGACGGACTACGACCAAAGAGGATATCACCTGGAAGTTGTGCTGAGTGTGAACCATGTCCGAAAATTTGCCCAAACAGCTTATGAACTCGGTTTTTATCTGGTTTTTGTAACAGGGTTTCATGTCCGACCGGATGAAGGACATGATAAAAAAAATTCAGGTATAGAGGTTGTCTATCAGTTCGCCCGGTATGATCGGCAGTATCGCATTAAGGCCCGCGTTTCCGTACCCAACACCATTGAGATACCCAGCATATCCGATATCTATCAGGGAGCTGACTGGCATGAAAGAGAAACCCGAGATCTTTATGGTGTTGTTTTTGACGGTCATCCCAACATGAAACCCCTTCTGCTTTCTGAAGAAGATTCGGACTTTCATCCGCTGTTAAAGGAAGAAACAAAGCTGAAATCTCTTGATGAGGTTTCATGGTCGTCAGAGGTGCCGGAAGTTGCAAAAGGAGAAGCCGAGGCCGAAACCGGCCGATAGTTTGACTTTATAACCGACGATAAAAAGACAAATTCATCATGCTCGAATCAGAATATCAGGAACAGAACCGGTTCTTTTTAAATATGGGGCCCCAGCATCCCAGTACCCACGGCGTGCTTCTTATTGTGCTGGAGATGGAAGGTGAATACGTCCTCGATCCCCAACCGGTGCTCGGGTTTATCCACCGCATGCACGAAAAGATGGGAGAATCCAGACCGTGTCAGGGCTTTATGCCCAATACTGCCAGGATGGATTATGTTTGTGCGCTTCCTTACAATCACGGGTACGTCTCTCTCATTGAGCGAAAAGCGGGAATCGAAGTTCCCAGAAGAGCAGAATACATCCGGGTCATTACATCGGAGCTGAACCGGGTTGCCAGCCACCTGCTCTGGCTCG
>CAXMTB010000147.1:0-8070 GCA_964195835.1 uncultured Nitrospinaceae bacterium
ATACGTCTGTTCTTTCTAACGATCCCTAAGCCACTCAAACAGCACCCGTTTTAAAAAAAGATTATCCATTCCGCTCTCCGAGCCGGAGGCTAATCCGCAGGGATTTAGGATAGAAACTCCCCGAGGGCTCAATTATTTTGCTTGAATTTTGAGCGTGATGTCAATAAACATAATATAGATAGACACTATATAAATCAGGAGAGTAAACAAGGTATCTAAATTGAACTAAATCCGCCAAAGTTCGGCGGCGGACTTGTCCGCTTAAGTTTTGTGGCGGATCAATTGCCTAAACGGAGATATTATGGGAAATCCAAACAACGGCGGAAATGATCAAATTCATGAAACTGAATTCAAAAGATTTGCTACCAAGCGAATCATTTTATTCACACTGATTGGGGTGGTCGCCATATGGGTCGTTGGCATCGTTATCGGGTATTTCGAAAAGCCTGCCGGAATTCAAACGGCCAAGAAATCTGAGAGCCATGTTGCCCATGAATCTTCCAAAAACAGCCCGCAACCGGAAACCTTGCACAAGGCCATTGAAAAATCGCCGGTACACACATTGCCGGAAGACGAAGGCCATGAAACGACAGACAGTCCTAAAGAATCCGAAAAGGATACGGCCGGCGATGTCATGACAACGGATTTTATCGCTTTAAACAAGGATCTAACCGCCAAGGAAGCCGTAGAATTTCTCAAAGGGACACACCAGGAGATAAAACAGCCGACCCAAATGTTTGTGGTTGATGAGTATGAAACGCTTATGGGTGTCATTACCCTGGATCAATTGTTGTTTGCCTCTGCAGAAACCATGCTCGAAGATATCGTGACAACCGATATACAGACAGTCAATATCGGCCTGGACATGGAACGGGTGAAAGCACTGATTGATCAGCACCACCTGCCATCGGTTCCGGTGATCGACAAGGCCAACAAGCTCGTGGGAGTGGTCAAGGCGAATCAAGTGCTTCATCTGGCAAAACAGGATATCGTGAAAACCCCGAGTCATGCTCCGGCCCCGGTGAACAAGACACCGGCCCCGGTACATGAGACGCCGGCCCCGGCGCATGAGGCGAAAGCCCCTGCGCACAAGACGCCGGACCCGGCACACAAGGCACAAGCCCCTGCACACCAGGCAGCGGCCCCAAAGCACAAGGCGCCGACTCCCACCCACGATACCGTTGAGAAAAAACCTGAACATCCCTCGCCCGCTGCTCCCAAAAAAACGACTGCCGAACACGGCGAAACGCCGGCCCACGGCGTTCAAAAAGCAGCAGACACCAAGCCCAAGGCCAAAGGTGTGGCGTTTGTCGAGGCCACCATAGCGCCCCTTAATTATGAATTGAATGAGAGATTCTGGGGATGGCGTTCCAATGACATTCTGGATTTCACGGATAACACAAATAATTTCCAGTTAGGGGTCCTTGAAGTCACTCGACGCACCGTCGTTGCCCTGACCGAACGCATATCTCGCACCGGCGCCACCGCTGCATTTGACGAGAATCTTGAAAGCGCCATGAACTGGTTGATGATTAAAGCCCGTAAATACTGGTTCCCGTCTCCGGAATCCAAATACAACGCCAGTCTGAAAGAACTCTCGATATACAAGGAAAAACTCGAAAAAGGGGAGGCCAACTTTCACACCCGAAGCGACAACCTAATCCCGCTTCTGATGGCATATGAAGATCTGTTGGGAAGTTGTGAAGAAAATCTCGTCAAAACCGAAGAGGATGACGGAAGTCCGGTCAGCTTTTTCAAGGCTGACGACTACTTTTTCTATACCAAAGGTGTTGTTAGTGCCATGGGGACCATTCTCGAAGCAGTCATGGAAGAATTTATGGTGACCTTAGAAGCCCGGCGGGGGATCGAAGTTCTCCATCACGCCATTGAATCTTGCCATCACGCCTCTGAAGTCGATCCATGGATCATCACCAACAGCCCGCTTAACGGCGTCCTGGCCAATCATCGGGCGAACATGGCCGCACCCTTGAGCCACGCCAGATTCTATGTCGGTGTGTTAATCAAGACACTTTCCACGTAAAAAAATGATTTTACCAAGGAGTACAGATCCTACTCGATATTTTTTACTGATGTACGAATTTTGATATTAAAACTGAAAAAGTTACAAGTGAGCTAAAGTGAACTACAGCCCGCCCTGGCCTCCGGCTCATAGAGCCTACGCCTCGGAGAGTGCGAATCGTTAATATATTGATCTGACTTATATATCAATACAAACATAGCTCCTTTAGTATAAAGTATTGGTGATCGGTCTGGGCCAGGGTTAAGGATTTTTTTAGCCAGTTATATTTTAATGACAGCGCGTTAGCGCTACCTCAACTTTAGGCACTTTAGATCACTTCAAACTTTAGGCACTTTTGAGAAGGCTCCGCATTTCACGGGGCAGGCACAGATATTAGCGAAAAAGACAGTTTTCGTTCAGGCCTTAGATGAACATGACAGCAATGCTATCCAGATACAGCATTCCCTTAGAGGTCAGGGCACAGCGGTTTTTAGACATTTTTACCAGCTCTTTTTCTTTAAGATCGGTGATAACCCCGGTGAACATGGCTTTAAGGTTTACACCGAACTTTTTGTCAAATTGATCAACAGCTATCCCTTTTGTCTGTCTCAGCCCCAGATAAACCGCCTCTATCATCAGCTGTTCTCGACTTAACGATTCCTTTCCTGCCCGTGGAAGCCTGCCCGTCGACAGTTCCTGAATATATTTTTCCACATTTGAATGGTTCCAAAAGCGCTGTGGCTCAATAAATGAATGGGCTGAAGGTCCAAGCCCGATATATGGAGAGAAATTCCAGTATTTTACGTTATGCCGCGATATGTTGGATTGAGCGCTTTTAATACCCGACTCGTCGATAACTTCGTGGGCAAAGTTTGATGTTTCATACTGAACATAACCGTTCGCGTTTAAAAACGACTGGGTGGTCTCAAAGAGCTCGCAGACCAGATGCTCGGGGAGGGGGTTGAAGACTCTGTTTTGAAGGTCTTTGTGCATCGGCGTGCCCGGTTCAAAAGAGAGCATGTAACAGGAAAGATGCTGGGGGCGAAATTCTACTGCCGAGTGTAAATCCTTCAGCCATGATGATGTTGTCTGGTCAGGAATTCCGTATATCAGATCGAGCCCGATGTTCTCATATCCAGCCTTCTGGGCCCATTTTACCGCCATTTGGGCATCCCCGGCTGAATGGATTCGTTCGAGAAAGCCCAGGTTCGCGGAATTGAAAGACTGGACTCCCACGTTTATCCGGTTGACGCCGGCTTGCCGGTAACCCTTCAACTGTTCCAGGGTCGCTGTACCGGGATTGACTTCCAGAGTAATTTCAGCGTTGGAAAGAATGTTAAAGCATTGATGGGCGGTTTTGATGATGTTGTCGATGATTTTTATATTCAAAACAGATGGTGTGCCGCCACCGATATACAGGGTATCGAACACCTTGTCGGGTTCACGGGTCATGTTCATCTCGGATGCCAGGGCATCCAGAAATGCAGGCTGAAGCGACAGGTCTGTTAGGGAATAAAAATCACAGTAGGGACATTTTTTAAGGCAAAAAGGGATGTGGATGTACAGCCCTGCAGGTTGGGAACTGGAAGTCAAGCATGGCGAGTTCTGAAGTATCGACATGGATTATCACCTGAATCTTGCATGAAAATTAATGAGAACTTTTTTTGTGAAAGATTCAGGTATTAGGTTTCATTATCTGCTGCAATCTTCATTCCCAGATCCAGAGCGTCGCGATTCATCTTTATAAAAGCGGCAGGAAGCCGGTCTTTAAGTACCTCCATGATGGAGTCTGATTTCACGAGTTTTGTCAGTTCAATCACCGCACCCAGCATACAAATGTTGAACACAATGGGTTTTCCGATGTGTTCCATTACGTTGCGGTACATGGGCAGTTCTTTTTGCTGTGCATCGACCTTTCTCTGGATTTTCACAAAACGGTTGTCTGTAATCAGAAGTCCGCCGGGTCGAATGATGGGATAATATTGATTGTAGGCTTCCTGGGTCAGACAGACCAGTACATTGGGCTGGATTACTTTGGGATAATTGATATTTGATTCGGAAATAATAACGTCGGTGCGGGTTGCACCGCCTCTGGCTGCCGGACCGTAAACCTGGGATTGCACGGCGGTCAGGTTTTGATAGAGCACAGCGGCCTCGGCAAGTATAATGGCAGCCGTAATCACCCCTTGACCACCTGATCCGGAAAATACCAATCTGCATCTTTCCATAATTCAATCCTTTTTATGTTTTGAGCGAAGCCATCGCTTTTTCGATAATTTTGTCGTATTCACTGCAATATTCCGGCATTTCTTTTTGAATGAAGATACCCCTTTCAATAAGGTCCGGATTTTCCTCTTTGGCCTTTGACCCGATGGGCGTGGTATTTTTATTGTATGACTCCATCATATCCACTGCGTTTCCTTCGCGGTTCTTTCTTCCAAAATAGGTCGGGCACTGAGTCAGGACTTCCACCACTGAAAATCCTTCATGCAAAATGGCCTGTTTTAGAATCTTTGTCAGCTGTTGAACATGGTAGGTGGTGCTTCGGGCAACAAAAGTCGCCCCTGCAGCCGTTGCCAGTTTAACGGTGTCAAACGATTGGTCGATGTTGGTATAGGGCGCTGTGGTGGCCAGGGTTCCGTATCCGGAAAGGGGAGAATACTGTCCGCCGGTCATCCCATAAATGCGATTGTTCATGACGATGGCGGTTAGATCGATATTACGCCGGGCAGCGTGAATGAAGTGATTTCCACCGATGGCCAGTGCGTCGCCGTCTCCCATGGGGACGATGAGGTTCAGCTCGGGCAGACTCAGTTTAACGCCGGTGGCAAACGCCAGCGCACGACCGTGAAGGGTATGGAGTGTATGAAAATCAACATATCCTGAAATACGGGATGAACATCCGATTCCCGAGACCATGACGATTTCATTTTTGCTCATTCCAAGTGAATCCAGGGCCCTTAAAAGACTGTTCATTACGGTCCCGTGTCCGCACCCCGGGCACCAGATATGCGGGAAAAACCTTTCCCTGATATAATCCTTTATCGCCATAAATTACACTCCTTTCCCCTGGATCAGCCGCAGAATATTTCGGATATCCGTGGGTGTGATAAAAACGCCGTCAATACGATTGGCCAGAAAGACTTTCTCGGGCTGGTCCACGGCCCTTCGGACCTCGTGCATGATCTGGCCCATGTTCATTTCCACCACCACGATATACTTCGCATTGGCACATTTTTCCCGAACAATATCATAGGGAAACGGCCATAAGGTCTGAAGTTCTAAATGTCCCAGTTTTTCGCCCCGGGGCCTTCGACTGAACACGACATGATTGGCCGATCGGGCGGAAGATCCGTATGAAATCAGAATTATCTCGGCATCTTTTAAGTAAAACTCTTTGTAACGGGCAATTTTATTGACATTGTTTTGAATCTTATCCACCAGATGACGAAGAAGACCGTGGACGATTTTGGGATTATCCGAGGGAAACCCCCACATGTCATGAAACAGCCCGGTGACGTTATATCGATGAACGCCACCGAAGTCGGACATGGGAAGGCGTCCGTCTTCCCTTGGCAGATAGGGGTGATAATCCACGCCTTCTTTCACCGATGTCCGGAGTCGTTCTACCAGGGGGAGCTCTCCTTTTTTGGGTATAACCAGCCGCTCCCGCATGTGGCCCACGACCTCGTCATACAGCAAGATCACCGGTGTCCGGTAGGTTTCTGAAATATTGAACGCTTCCACGGTGGTTTCAAATACATCCTGGTGGTTGGAAGCTGTAATCGTAACAATGGCATGATCACCGTGGGTTCCCCAGCGGGCCTGGTTCACATCTCCCTGGCTCACATGGGTCGGAATACCGGTTGAAGGTCCGCCTCGCTGAACATTGACAATCACACAGGGAATTTCCGCCATGATGGCATATCCCAAAGCTTCCTGCATCAGGGAAAAGCCGGGACCGCTGGTGGCGGTCATGACTTTACTGCCCGTAAGGGATGCCCCGATAATGGCGCTCATGGATGCAATTTCGTCTTCCATCTGAATAAACTTCCCCCCCCTTTGGGGCAGCCGGCGGGATAGAAGCTCGGCAATTTCCGTTGAAGGGGTTATGGGGTAACCGGCAAAAAAATCGAGCCCTGCATAGAGTGCACCTTCCACACACGCCTCATTGCCCTGAATAAATTTAATGTTATCTTTTTTCATTGATTATCCTGTTCGATTTCTATTTCGATGGCAAGATCGGGACACCGGAGTTCACAGAGCTTGCAACAGATACAATCTGTAGGCCGAGCTGGAAGTACCTTATCGCTATCACTGAGTTCCAGGACATTCTTGGGGCAAAAATGGACACAAATACCGCACCCCTTGCACCATTCAGGATTTATTAAATGCGCTTTTAATTTAGGCTTTGCCATGAGTACTTCCTTTTGATCTGTTTTCAAGATTTAATATTTTCTTAATTTGTTATTGTCTTAACATCCGAATGTCAAGGAGATATGATCCTGTCTGGACTAAATCTCTCGGTGTTATCCGTCATCTATCCTGGAATCCTAACCAAAATACCGGCATTGGGTATTGCGGCCACAGAACCAATGGATTGTTTCGCCAGAAGTTTTGCCTGATCCGGAGAGATTTTTTCAACACCAATGGTTTTACAGATAGAATCACTCAATTGGGTGACCATTAAAATTCTGATTCGCTTTAATTTGGACATCATGGAAAGCGCCGTTCCGCCGTTTCCTTCATAATTTTGGGCCAGTCTGTCAAACGCATTTTTCCAACCGCCCATTTCAAACCATGGCAAAAAGGTTTTCGATCCAACACCGTCCTGGCATTCTGCCAGGATAATCAACATGCCGTCGTTACGGACAAATTTGGACGCATGCTCGATGGCTTTGTGGCTTTGAATAAAGTTGATATCCTTTGGATACCCGCCGCAGGAGGCAATGACCAGATCGTAGTCTCCGGTGACGGAAACCTCACAATGTTTCCCATGCTCGGTACATGCGTTTCGAAAATGATCGGTTCCGGCCCCGGGCAATAAATTGCAAACATATCCCTTGCTGTCGAGGATTCCGTGGATGGCCAGATCGGCAGGGCGAAATGCTTCGAATTCCGCCAGATCTTCTGCCAGGGGATTTTTATCCAACACACCCGATTGGCACAATGGTGAAAGGGTTTGTCGTTTTTGATCCAAAAACAGCCCGTGATTTTGATAGATCGACGCTTTGTGACCCAGTCCGGGAAAGATCAGCTTTCGGCCGCCGCCGTAACCGGCGAAATAATGATGGGAAACGGCGCCGAAGGTGATTAAAAAACCGGTTTCAACAATATCGTGCCGAATCAGTACCGATGTTCCGCGGGAGGTTTGTCCGGAATTTACAAAGCATTTGTCATCCGCACAGTCGTGATGGACGAACCGAACATTTTGATAGACACCCCCATATGCTTCGAGACATTCTTTCTCTGTCTGCGGCGCGTGTGTGCCGTAGGCGATGAACAGGGTCATTCGGTCCGGATCAGCACCGAAGTTTTCCAGGGTGTCGAGTAGAACCGGCAAATATTCAGGGTAACCGCACAGCCGGGTTTTATCGCCGACAACGATGGCAATGTCTGAAAGATCCGGGTTCAAGCGTTCGAGTTCTTCACGGAGCCTTGTGGCGAACAAAGACGGCGTTATTTTTTTATCCGGTTCATGGATTTGAAAAATGTCCGTCCGGTCCGGAAGGGGAAGAGAGATTTTTTGCCTTCCATATTTTAATTCAAGGTTTTGACTCATAATATAGGTTCATGTGAGTTTATATTCACCGCCCGCTTCGCTCGAGGCACCCCGGTGAAATGAGCCTTGCTCTTCACTATCGTGAATTTCACAGGGCAAGCAGAGGACGCAGAGAATAATAATTTTTCCATTGCCGTTGAGAGGACGGCAATGGAAAAGCACTCAGCAGCTTACGCTGCGGAAACGACAAAAGGCATCAATTCTTTGGTTGCAAGGTGCCAATACGTGCATTTTATTACCCGAAGGGTTGAGTCGTTTTGCTTTTCGG
>CAXMTB010000148.1:0-8050 GCA_964195835.1 uncultured Nitrospinaceae bacterium
ATTCAAATGCTCCAATTTTTACAAAAACAAGAAGAAATCGATCAGGTCTTTAATTTGCTGACCTTACAGTTGGGCAAGGATGTGATGGTGGCCGTCAAAGCCAAAATGGTAAAAATGGATTCTGCTGAGTCTCTTGTAAAGGCCATCAACCGTTGTGAAGTTGCCCTTAAGCAGGCATTCCCTCAAGTGCTATGGTTATTTTTTGAACCGGATTTAGAGGATTAGTTTGAGGATCTCGGGATATAGTTAAACAACAGGAATCCCTGAATGATAAAACCGATAAGGGTCATGATGGCCGAAGACACGAATGCCATTTGATATGAAAACACTTCCGATGCACCGTAAGCCAAGAGTATGTCTGTAATGGGTCCGACAAGAAAGGTTCCGGCAATGCCCCAGCTGAGAAAATACGTGGCGTTGAATATACTAAAAAGTGTGGCACGTTTTTCCGGTGGAATCAGAACGGATGCAAACGCATATGAAGATGCCAGAATGATGACCTCGGAACACCCTCTCAAAAAATTGCTGACGCAAATAAGCGCCAAATTGCCGGCAATCGCCAGCAGAAAAAGTGATCCCACCGCCAGAGCGGTTCCCAGCAGCAGTGAATTCCCATCTCCTATTTTCCGACCCACCCAACCTGCAACAAGCCCGGTTAAAACCATCGCAACCGATTGTGTATTGACAATATAACTCAGCACCTTGCTGGAGACCGCAAAACCGGAACCAAGAACCAGGTACTGTGACTGAATGACGGCAATTGAATTTCTACCGAAATTGATAAAAATCATCGCAATAATAAAAATCGTGAAAATTTTTCCAGCAGAGACCGATGCGCCGATTTCCGGAATGGACGCATCCTCCGTTTCACGCCGGATACCCCCCTCGGGCACCAACATCATGGGAACAACGGAGATAAACATGGCAGCGCCTGCAACAAAAAAGAGCGCACCTTCGTAAAAGCCCCATCCATTATACTTAAGGCCCAATCCATCATACAGCAACCCCCCGATCCATACACCGGCAATTCGGCCGATACCGCCGACACTAGCCAGCCGGCCCTGCACCGCATTTCGATCCTTTTGACGATAGATATCCGATATCAAAGCACTCCAACCCACATTGGACATCGACCAGAAAATTTCAACGATCGACAGACCGAAGATAATTACATATCCCGCCAAGGATAGATTCCCGGTCAGGGTGTGTGCATACCACACCAGGACCGTTCCGAATCCCGCCAGTATTTCACCGGATATGATCAAGGTCCGCCTGAGTTGGTATTTATCCGAAAACGCGCCCCATACAAACGTCTGAAAAACAATATTCATCACCATGGGTAGCGTGGCAAACAACGTTGTCTCTGTAACGCTTAACCCCAGAAAATGGCGCAAATAGATGGATAGATAGCTGTAAAACAATCCGCGCCGGAACATGGCGAGCATCTGAAAGGAAGATATCCCGAAAAAAACACGATGTGATTTTTGATGTTGCCGATTCAATTAACATTCTTCCTTGGTTACGTTTTAACATTGATTCTAAGATATCGGCTTCCAAATCAATCTTTATAATGATTGTCAACCTTACATTCCACTCTATCTTTCATCAAGCCCCAGAATTTAAAAGGGGTGAGAAATTTATATCAAAAAAAGAGGGGTTTAACTGGCTAAAGCTTTTATTAAAAATAGCCGATATTTAAAGGAGATTCTCGGCGGTTATATAATCCGTGAACAACACAAAATTGAAAGAAATTTGCGTCTTGGTGGAATGTTATCCAAATTAAATTTCACCGGCCTTGAAACGTTTTTTGATAAACTTATGGATTCAAAATTACATACACAAACAAAAGCTGTCGTCAATACACGCCCCTGGAAACTGATTGTTATCATGTTATTTGTAATAGGAGCCACATCCCTGTCCTTATATAGTCTGTCAAAGGGAAATGGCGGATTCAATGACAAAATCGGCAATATCCGGGCCATCGAGTCGATCCGCATACCGCTTGAAAGTGAATTCAAAATTGCCCATGCGATCTTTATTGCCCTGCTGGCAGGATTCATGACCCTATTTTTTCTGTTATTCTTTAACAGGCGGCAGAAAAATATGATCAAGGTTCGTACGAAAAAAATAGAGAATGAAATTTCCGAACGCCTTCAGGCGGAAGCCGCCATGAAAGAAAGTGAAGAAAAATACCGGTTGTTGATCAAAAATCTACCCGGCATTGTTTACAGGGGCTACCGGGGTTGGTCGGTGGAGTTCATCGATAATAAAATCGAACAAATCACCGGGTATGCGGCTGAAGAATTCAATACAGGTAAAATCATCTGGTCGGATATCATCTTTCAGAATGACATTCAAATTGCCGGCGCTGATTTTCATAAGGCCCTTAAAACAAAAGATCAATCCTATGTTCGGGAATACCGGATCAAAGCCAAAGATAACAGCATTTATTGGATACAAGACCGGGGGCAGATTGTCTCCAATGGTAAAGAGACTGAATACATCAGCGGCGTCTTTTATGATATTACCAAGCAGAAACGAACCGAAGAAGAAAGCCTCCTTTTAGCCACCGCCATAGAACATGCGGCGGAGAGTGTTATTATATCCAACAGAATCGGGACGATTCAGTATGTGAATCCTGCCTTTGAACAACTCAGCGGTTTTTCAAGAGAAGATATCATCGGACAAAACTTCCGTATCCTTAGAAGTGACAAGCACGATAAAGGCTTTTATAAGGATATGTGGGAAGTGATTTCCCGGGGTAACATCTGGTCAGGATACATCACCAACCGAATGAAAGACAACACACTCCGCGAATTTGAGACCAAAATTTCGCCGGTTCAAAACGGTTCGGGAGACATCGTATCCTTTGTTTCCGTCAACCGGGATGTCACCCAAGAAAAGGTGCTCGAAGCTCAACTGCAACTGGCCCACAGGATGCAGTCCATCGGCACCTTGGCCGGAGGCATCGCCCACGATTTCAACAATATCCTTTCCGCCATTATCGGTTACACCGAGTTGACTGTCGATTATTTAGAAAAAGGATCCCTGCCCTACAACAATCTTCAAGAGGTGCTTGAAGCAGGAGAGCGGGCCAAAGACCTGATCAATCAAATTTTAGCCTTCAGTCGCCAGAGTGAACAAGACCTTAAACCGCTTCAAATGAACTACCCCGCAGCAGAGCTGCGAGGTATCAAAATGAATTTTTACCTTATTAACCCCGATGCAGAGCATCGAGGAATTCTTTCGATTAAAACTCATTGTCAAAGAAGTGCTAAAGCTCATCAGGGCGACACTCCCGTCCACCATTGAAATCCACCAGGACCTGCAAAGCGATGCCGCCATTCTTGGGGATCAGATCAAAATCCACCAGGTGTTGATGAATCTTTGCACCAATGCGAGCCACGCCATGCTGGAAAAAGGTGGCATGCTCAGTGTAAGTCTTTCTGAAGTAGAGCTCGATTCCAGTTTTATTGTCAAACATTTTGATATCAAATCCGGTTCATATCTCAAATTGTCGATCAGCGATACCGGTCATGGTATGCCGGCAAGAGTGTTGGAACATATCTTCGATCCTTTTTTCACAACCAAAGAAAAAGGCCAAGGCACCGGCATGGGGCTTTCGGTGGTCCACGGAATTGCAAAAAGCCATAACGGTACCATACATGTCTACAGTGAACCCGGGGAAGGTTCTACCTTTAATGTCTACCTTCCGATCATCGAAAAGCAACTGGAACAAAAAATCAGAGACGAGAAACCGATGCCCACCGGAACAGAGCATATCCTATTTGTTGATGATGAAGAATCGCTTATAGACATGGGGAAACAGCTGCTTGTATCTTTAGGGTATGACGTTACAACCCGAATCAACAGCATCGAAGCCTTTGAACTCTTTAAAACCCGACCGGATGCATTTGATCTTGTCATTACCGATCTAACCATGCCGAACATGACCGGTGATGAATTGGCTAAGAAACTGATGGCGATCCGACCGGATATTCCGGTCATATTATGCACCGGGTTCAGCACCAGAATCACCGAAGAAAAATCGAAAAACATGGGCATCAGAGCATTTATCCTGAAACCGTTGATCAGAAAGGATATTGCCGGAACCATCAGAAAAGTACTAGATCACAAGCAATAATCATTTAATTCTGTCGAAATAATCGGTCCTTTTTTAGCACCCTTCAATGCCTTTTATGATTTTTTCACAATCTTTTAGATCAGCACCAACTTTATTGGCACCTCTATTGAACTTTATCTCTTTATTCTTTTTTATAGCGTTGAAAATATGGGACATTGTAGAAAAAGAGAAACATGGTTGAAGCTTCATTCCACTTTATAGAATTTTGACTGCGGTTACGCATACAAGTAAAATTTTCCTTGCATGGAGATCAGCGCCAAAGGTATACCCTAAATAAAATCGTGTAACGATTTTATGACACTCCCGCAAACAAGCTTGCGGGATCTTATACGGGAAAATTTTATATTGAAAAGAAATAGTCTCCACAGGTTCAATTTTTTTTTAGCCGCATCCAGCGGTTTTTTACTGACATTATCCTTCCCTAGGTTTGACATTTCCTGGCTGGCCTGGTTCGCCTTTATTCCCTTGTTTGTTGCATTAAGAAATCTTTCCCTTAAAAATGGTTTTTATCTTGGTCTTTTTGCCGGCCTTGTCCACTACCTATCACTGGTTTACTGGCTGGCACATACCATGTCAGCATATGGTCATCTTCCCTTTTACGTAAGTATACCAATCCTTTTTCTTTTATCATTCTATTTGGCGCTTTACATCGCGTTATTTTCAATGGCAGTCACCCGCCTGTGCTCAAGTCCACTTTCTCTTTTATTTATACCACCATTGATATGGGTTTCATTAGAATATATCCGTTCATTTCTTTTCACTGGTTTCCCGTGGGAACTCATGGGATATACACAGTACAACATGTTGCATATCATACAAATTTCAGATTTATTCGGTGTATACGGGGTCTCTTTTTGTATTGTCTTAAGTAATGCAGTCGCTTTTTTGATTTATCTTTGCCTGATGGACAAAAATTGGCAAGGAAAAAGGATTCAGACAAAACTGGCTGCCGGAGCGATGGCTGCTTTTGTTGTGATCCTTGGCGCTATATGGTTTTATGGGAAATGGAGAATAAATAATATCCATGAACTGGCTGTCATGTCTCCATCGTCTAAAGTTACCATTGTCCAAGGTAATATTGATCAGGCAAAAAAATGGGACCCGGCTTTTCAACAGTCGTCAACAATGAAATATATTCATCTTTCACTTCTTTCAAAAGATCTTCAACCGGATCTTGTCGTTTGGCCGGAAACGGCTACACCTTTTTACTTCATGCATGACACCAAACTGTCTGAATTGGTACTCACGGGAATTCATGAGATCGGAGCGGACTTTTTAATCGGCAGCCCTGCTTTCACACTGAAAAACAACAAGATCGAGTACTATAACAGCGCCTTTTTGGTCGACGCTGCCGGAAATGTCAACGGAAGGTATGACAAAACCCATCTTGTACCTTTTGGAGAATACGTTCCCATAAAAAAATGGCTCCCGTTTGTGAGCAAAATGGTGGAAGGTGTGGGAGATTTTGACACCGGTGAAAAGGGACAAACGATTAAGTGGCAAAAATCCAGTATCGGAATACTGATCTGTTATGAAATTATTTTTCCGACCCTTTCCAGGGCCATGGTTCAAAACAATGCATCGCTGCTGGTCAATATCACCAATGATGCATGGTACGGGAGATCCAGCGCACCATATCAGCATTTTTCCATGTCTGTTTTCAGGGCCGTTGAAAACCGGCGATCCATTATCCGCGCTGCAAATACCGGAATCAGTGGATTTATAGATCCTTCCGGCAGTGTCATTGAAACCACGCAGATTTTTAAAGATGCCGTGATCACCCAAAAAGTTCCCATGCTTCAGGTTGAAACCCTGTATTCACGGTTTGGGGATGTGTTTGCAATGACTTGTTTAGGGTTGTCTGTGTTTTTTATTTTACTTCGGCTACTCAGGTTTCGAATATTATCTTTTAAATATTAATTAAAAGGAGTATTGAAACATATAAAAAATCGGATTATAATTACTATTTAAAATCGGATCATTAAATTGTAACCAATGATGTTAACAAAACATCTGCCAAAGGAGGCAACATATGACCTTTGAAATTAAAGAAAATATAAAAGCGTTATTTGTAAAATTAGAAAAGATCAAGGACTATCTTTGACCTGCACGCAAAGGAAAAACGGCTTAAGGAAATTGAAACACAGATTGCCGAAAAAAACTTCTGGGACAACCCCGAATCCGGCAAAACAATATTAAAAGAGCGAACAGTGATTTCAAATGTCATCGACAGGTTTAATGATCTTAGCAGAGACCTGGAAGAGAGCGAGGTACTGTTTGAGCTTGGTGTTGAGGAATCGGACACGGATACGATTGATGAAGCCTCACGTCAGATAAGACAGCTGGATAAAAGGATAAAAAAATTTTCCATCGATCTCACACTGGATGGAGAAGACGACCCGAACAACTCCATCATATCCATTAACGCGGGAGCAGGAGGAACCGAAGCTCAGGACTGGGCTGAAATGCTTTTTAGAATGTATATGCGATGGGTTGATCGAAAAGGATTTAAAAGCAGTATCATCGATTTTCAGCCGGGTGAAGAAGCCGGAATAAAAAGCGTTACGTTTACCGCGTCCGGGAATTATGCTTACGGGTACTTAAAGACGGAAACCGGTGTGCATCGTCTGGTCAGAATTTCTCCGTTTAATGCCGGCGGTAAAAGGCATACCTCCTTTGCCTCTGTATTTGTTTACCCTGAACTGGACAATGAAATCGTGGTCAACGTCGAGGATAAGGATCTGCGTATTGATGTTTATAGGGCCAGCGGTGCCGGCGGACAGCATGTCAACAAAACAAGCAGCGCCGTCCGCATCACGCATCTTCCCAGTGGAATTGCTGTTCAGTGTCAACAAGAAAAATCGCAGCATAGAAATAAAGACTTGGCCATGAAAGTCTTAAAAGCCAGGCTGCATCAGCTTGAAAAACAGAAACAGGATGAAAAGCACCAGGAAATGCATGATAGCAAGGATGAAATCGCCTGGGGAAGTCAAATCCGGTCCTATGTCATGCACCCTTATCAAATGGTTAAAGATCACCGTATCAATATGGAAGTGGGCAATATTAACAGTGTTCTTGACGGCGATCTGGATCCGTTTATTGAAGGTGTGCTGCTTTCAGACAAATCTTAAATTTAACTTATGAATCCGCTTGATATCATTGCCGAATTTTATGAGCCCGGCACAAAATTATGTCAAATTCTTGTGAGGCATGGGGAACAGGTTGCAAATAAGGCCATCGAAACCGCAATGAAAGTTCCCCATCTGAAACCGGATTTAAATTTTATTCGGGAAGCGGCCATGCTGCACGACATCGGCATTTTTGAAACCGACACCCCTGAATTAGGGTGTACAGGAAAATATCCATATGTCTGTCATGGCTACCTGGGAAGAAAAGTTCTGGAAAAGAAAGGTTTGTCGCAACATGCTCTTGTATGCGAACGTCATGTGGGTATCGGCATCACCGCTGAAGAAATAAAATTCAACAACCTTCCGTTGCCCCAACGGGATATGGTTCCAATTTCCATAGAAGAACAGATCATCTGTTTTGCTGACAAATTTTTTTCCAAAAACGGCGAAATGGATAGCTGTGAAAAATCAGTGGAAGATATCCTAAACACGCTTCGAAAGTATGGACCTGAAAAAGTAATACGTTTTCAAAAATGGATGCGGCTATTCGAAAACCATTGAGAAAAGATAAACTCTACCGTTTTGTAAATTGTAATAGTTTATCCTTGAAACACATCGACTTCAAAAGGCCGAAGTGTTATTGTAAACTTAGTCTTCCTGAACATGCTTAACAAGATGCCCAAGCTCAGGAAAAATTAGGGCTTTGCAGGCAAGTTTACAGGCCTTGAGGCTGCCGGGGATGCAAAAAAGAACGGTTTCTCCAATCAGACCGGCCGTT
>CAXMTB010000149.1:0-8024 GCA_964195835.1 uncultured Nitrospinaceae bacterium
CTTCTTGAAAACATGACAAAAAGGGTGGCTGAAAATACATCCATTTTGACACCCGATACATTAGCAGACAACGATAACAAACCCGTTAAAAGATTATGGTTTACCAGTTTTGAGGCATCTGGGGCAAAGGTAAATATCAAAGGGATTGCATTGGACAATAAAACCGTTGCCGATCTAATGAGTCGTCTGGAAGAATCAAAACTTTATAACAATGTAAATTTAAAGACAATAAAACGACAAAAGATAGACAAATTAAATCTTAAATACTTTGAAATTGGATGTGAAAAAGCTTCTTTGAATAAACCAGAAAAGAAAAATGATGTCGGCTCAAAGCCGGGCCAAAAATAATGAAAAAAATCGACACCTCTAAAATAACAAACTTGTTTTTCGAAACCACCGATAAAATCGGAAAGCTATCCAAACTATACAAAATCTTATTGTGTTTGGGTCTCTTTGTACTGCTTGTCGGGCCTTTTATCTATTTTTCCTTTCTTCCTAAAATCAGTAATATCAACGTGTTAAAAAAGGAGCATACAACGCTGGAAGCCCGGCTTGCCACGGCAAAAGCAAAGGCGAATCGACTGGGATATTATCAGGATAAGCTAAAAGATGCAGAGCTTGAATTTAAAATTGTCATGAAAAAGCTTCCTGAAAAAAAAGAAATACCAGCTCTATTGTCAAGTGTATCCCAATCCGGTCGTGACGCCGGTCTGGAATTCTTGCTGTTTCAGCCGGCGCCTGAAACAAACAAAGATTTTTATGCTGAAATCCCCGTATCAATTACGGTAACAGGGAATTATCATAATGTTGCTCTTTTTTTCGACAAAGTGGCAAGGTTATCCAGAATCGTAAATATAGACAACATTAAGATGGTCTCTGCAAAAGGCAACACGACCCTAACAACTTCTTGTAAGGCTGTCACTTATCGGTTTGTTGAAACGAAGCCTGAAAAAGCTTCACCATCAAAGAATAAAAAATCGAAACCTTAAATCATGAATAAACATTTTGTTTTTATACGCTATATCGTTTGTATTATCTGTTTTTTCCTTCTGTTGTGGGGTTGTGAGAAACCATCTGAACCCCCTTTAAAATCAAGGCAAATTACGAAAAAAATCATTATTGCAAAAAAGGAAGTTCAAAAAGAAACGCCCAAACCGAAAGGGATAGAGCCTGCTGATATATCAAACTCGAAACAAAAATTAGTGGCTGAAAAATCCCCGACAGCCAAGAAAACCATAATGCCGGAAATCACCGATTTATATAACCCTGAAGGGAAGCTAGATCCATTTGAACCACTTTTTAAAAAAGAACGTGTTTCGCTGGCTGTTGGGAAGAAAAAAACCAAAAGGCGTACAGCCCTCACACCCCTTGAAAGAGTAAACCTAAGCCAGCTAACCCTTGTGGGAATAATACAGGCTCCGAGTGGTAACAGAGCTTTGGTTCAGGAAACCTCAGGGAAAGGATATGTCGTAAAAAAAGGGACTTATATAGGAACAAATTCGGGCAAAATTGTACAGATATTAAAGGACACGATCATTATCGAAGAAGAGAGTGAAGATATTTATGGCAAAGTTTCTATCACAAAAAAACCAATTAAACTTCAGAAACCTCCTGGAGAATAGCATGAATTGTGAAATACAAAAACCGTTAAAATTGAGAATACTATCCTCTTTTTTGGTAATTTTACTGCCCATGTTTATCGGGTGTGCTTCAAACACCAAGGCCGTTAAAGAAACCAAAAAACTTGCTGCTGAATCTTCTACCCCAACGCTTATCACCCAAATAAGCGCTGTGGAAGATTCCGAGACAAGCGATGTACGTGTGAGCGGAAGTCAACTGCTGACCTATACATCCGTTAAACAATCTTCCCCTCTTGGCGTTCTGCTTTATTTCCCTGAAACAGACGTTGACAATATCGATACGACCTACCATCCGGAAAGTGATGTTGTTGCCTCAATCAAAACTTTTGAATTAACCGCCAAAGGTCAAACAACCCGTATCGAAATTCTATTAAAAGAAGATGTTTCTTATGAAGTCATCCGTGAAGACAATGACCTAATCATATCATTCAAAAAACCAGCTGCTGTTACACAAGCCTTTGAAAAAACAGAGAAATCGAGTGTTGAATTAAAAGATAGTGCCAAAAAGCCCATTTCGGTTACCCAAAAGATATCACCCGTTAAAACCCCAACCCCTCAAGCCTCCCAATTACAAGCCAATGAAAAAAAGCCTGCCTGGGTGAATCGAATCGATTTTTCAAGTGAAAGGGAAGGCAAATCGACTATTATTATTGGAACTACATTTCCAGCCAAATATGACTTAAAAAAGATCAATGAAAAAAAGCTGTTGCTTCATCTTTATTACTCAATGTTACCGGATTATCGCAAGCGACCCTTAATTACCACACGTTTTGAAAGCGCTGTTGACCGAATCATACCGTTTCAGACATCTGCCATGAAAAACAAAGCCGGATTTATTATCGAACTGCGTGAATCCGTGCCTTATTTTATCGAGCAGACTGACAATCTTCTTTTCTTTCATTTTGAAGCATCTTCAATCTCCCCTAAACCTCTTGATAAAGCCAAACTTCCGCCCTGGGAGAAAGTGATAACCCAGACGGTTGCACAAACAGACCCCACAGAACTGGAAATACCTGAAAAGAAAAGATTTAAAACTAAAATGGGAAAATATACCGGCGAAAAAATAGCGCTCAACTTTTTTGAAACAGATATAAAAAATGTGTTTCGCATTTTAATGGACGTCAGCGGAAAAAATTTCGCCATTGACAAAGATGTTTCAGGAAAGGTTACGTTATCGTTTGACAAGCCAGTGCCTTGGGATCAAGTCCTCGATTTGGTTCTTAAAATGAATCGTTTAGGGATGGTTTACGAAGGAGATATTATACGCATCGCCACGCTTAAAACATTAAGAGATGAAGAAGGGGAACAGCAGGAAATGTTGGCCGCGGTACAAAAGCTCAAGGAACAGAAAAAAGCGCTTTCACCATTGATAACAGAATACATCTCCGTCAGCTATGCAAATGCAAAAAATGATGTGGCGCCTCATTTAATACCAACCCAAGGACGCGGCAGCATCACCGTCGACGGAAGAAACAATCAAATTATCATTACAGACATTGCTGAAAAAGTAAAAAAGGCTAAAGAAATCATAAAAAAAATCGATAAGGTCACACCGCAGGTGATGATTGAAGCCAGGATTGTCGAAGCCACCGACACTTTTACCAGAGAAATCGGAACTTCTTGGGCAATCACCGGAACCAGAACAGACGGCGGCTTAGGGGGCGTGGGGAGTTTCGATATGAGCGCAACAAATCCCCCAACAAGCGTTCTTGGTCAAATCGGAATTCAATTTTCAAGACTGATCGGCAATACATTCCAGGTGGTGGATGCAAGATTGCAAGCATCGGAGTCTGAAGGCACCGTTAAGATCATATCCGCTCCAAAAATATTAACCCTTGACAATAAACCCGCAAAGATCAAACAGGGACTGGCTTATCCGTAT
Source organism: uncultured Nitrospinaceae bacterium (assembly GCA_964195835.1). Lineage (GTDB taxonomy): Bacteria > Desulfobacterota > Desulfobacteria > Desulfobacterales > UBA11574 > UBA11574. The sequence goes on from CAXMTB010000149.1 coordinate 3,523, forward strand.
AACAAGCTGGATGCGGATGGCAACACCACCACCGAGTGGAAAGACATCGCCCTTGAACTGGAAGTAACCCCGCATATTACACCAGACGAACGCGTTACAATGAAAATTGTTATTAAAAATAATGAAATCGGAGCGATTATTAACGGCCAGACCTCTTTTACCACCAAGGAGGCCTATACTGAATTGCTGGTGGACGACGGAGATACGATTGTGATCGGCGGAATCAGAAAAACAAGGAAAGATATCGCTGAAGAAGGTCTTCCGTATTTAAAAAATATTCCGGTTCTTGGCTGGCTCTTTAAAGTAGAGGAGCAAGAAAAGACCTTCGATGAACTGCTGATATTTATTACACCCAGAGTCGTTCAGTTGACACAAATCAATGCCTCGGATTGATGCGCTGTCATTTTTCATTGTTTTAATATCTCTTTATTCTCTGGACTGCCTTTTCCGCTTCCTTGGCCATAGCAGTGTCGGGAGCAAGTTCGATAACTTTATGATATGCATCAAGGGCTTTTTCATAGTCATGTGATAACACATAAACTTTGGACAGGTCGTCATACAATAGAGCAAATTTCGGATAATTTTTAACAGCCCTTTCAAGAATCTCTACAGCCTCATCAATCCTTCCCATGGCAATATACGTAAGGCCGAGACCACGTTGCGCATTAATAAATTTTGGTTCTAAATCAAGGGCCTTAAGATAGTATGTTTCAGAAAGGGTGTATTTCTCTTTGTTATAGTAAGCCCACCCCAAATTTGCCAGCGCTTTATGGGGTGTCGCATAGAGCATGTTTTCTGAAACCTCTTTGAAATATTTAATGGCTGTATCCCATTCCTTTTTATCGAGATAAACAGTTCCTAAATTATTTTTTGCAGGCGCGTAATCCGGTTTAATTTCTAAAGCCCTTCTAAAATGTTTGGCCGCAAGATCCAGCCTTTTTTTGGCTTTATAGGTAAGACCAAGATCATCTTGAAGAAAAGGATCGTCTGGGTAAAGGGCTTCAGCTTTCAATAATTCCCTTAATGCCGATGTATAATCTCCCTGTTTATAGTATACTTCTCCAAGGTTCCTTAATGCCTCTCCCTGCTGTTTTTGCACTTTTATATTTGCTGTCCCGCACGAAACAACACAAAACACCATCATCACTAAGACTGTCCAATTCAACCTATGTCTACTCATTTTTTTTATCCTGAAGGTTAATCCGAATGATTCTAATATCATTATCTGTTAAAAAGTGAGTGACCCCTTGATGCAGCGGAGCACGTGTCAAAAGCGTCTCCGGCTTACCTGCATTATCAATTAAAAAACCCGGAATGGTCAGCCGGGTGTTATGATCGGCAGGTCTTTTAGCAGCCATAACTGTCGGATTTTTTATAAAAGAAGCATTCATCGCTCCGAGAAGTTTCTGTATGATATCATCCAGGCTATCATTGTCTCTTATCTGTATGATAGAATAACCGCTTTTTTCGATGGCTTGAATAGCATCGCCATAAAAATTTCCAAAGTCGATATAAAATATGGTGTCGTTACTATTGGTGGCAAGGTTTGAAGTAGCGTCAATCTGAATGCCTGCATACTGAAATGAGATATTTTTATTGGGAGAATATTGATATCCCATGGCAATTAGCACATCTTTCACAAAAGTCTCATGATCAGAAGCGTCGATGATGTCCAGGTCGTTGTCTGCGATATTGAAGCGGGACGCATTCGGTTTCGGCTCCTTAATACTTTTACCTATGAGGATCTCTTTGATGATAATATTATTTTGGTCCAGATAGCGAACAATTGACTGCGGTGTTCGCTCTTTTAAATCATCAATTACCGTTATACAAAGATAACGTATGGCTTCGCCTTTCTTGCGGGGTTTTTCGATGATCCATCTTCCTTGAACTTCAACTTCTACACCATGATCTGAAAATGACAAACGGTGTTTTATAACATCCGCTTCAAGACTTCCAAAAACTGTATTAAAGACCTTTTCCATTGAATCGTCTGGAGCGACGTTTACAATAAGCACATCTTTCCAAAAAGATTTAAGCATCTTAATATCATAGTTCTGCTTTTCATCACCCGAGATAAAAAAGACTCGTTTTCCATCTTCAAGCTTTATAAAAGGGGTCTGTGAAAGATCGACCTTATAATCTTCCTGTCCAGGCCTGGGAAGGTAGTAGTCACCTTTATTAAAGAGTTTGGCATCTAATACCGACGCAACTTTCGAAAGGGGAGAATCTGACGGCTCCTGCCGGTTATTTACACCGGAAGACAACGATATTTTCTCATCAAACGTCACTGAACTGTCAAGACGGTCCCTTTCCGGACTCTCATGAATGGCCTCGCTTTCGAGAGGGGTCTGGGACTGTGGCTGGTTTTGAATTTTCGGATCAGGTAAGCGGATCATCTGCCCTGCATAAACGAGATTCAGGTTTTCTATCTGAGGATTCATCAACCGGAACAACTTTTCGCCTTTCAGATATGATGGAGTGCCGTAATTCCCGTATTTTCGAGAAATAAGAATGGATACGCAATCTCCATTTTTGACGCGATAGTCTGTTGAATATTTTGTTGCATCGTCAGGTAAGGTACCCTTGGTTAAATATGGAATGGTGACGACGCCTGAAGATTGTTCGGGCAACTCATTTTGGTCGACTTTCTTTAGTGGAATAACGATATGCTGTCCGGGACGAATCCTGTTTATGTCATGGATGTGCGGATTTAATCGTTTGAATATCCGTAAAAATTCCGGAAAATCCCTGTTTGAAATTTCTCCTTTTTCCCTAAAGAGTTTAAATACCCAATCATCTTTTTTAACAACATATGGATCACATAATATGTTCTGGCCCCTATCGTACCGAATAACGTAACTTTTGTAAAAAAAAGCAGCATAAGCACAAGGAAAGGTAAGCATACACACTAAAGTGATTATCACAAAATAAATGTATACCAAACGTGTTCCTTTGATTTTCATGCTTTAGGAACCTTTTTGAGGCTCAAACGTTTTGCGATCTCTTTTGATGTTTGTTCCACAAACTGATCGAAATCATCGCCTTGTAATGGTTTGCCCGGGGCAGGGACTTTTGTCAGACTCTCTGGATGGATATAAACGGGTGCATTGACAAGTGCCGGATTTGAAGATATTTTGAATTCTGCTGGAAGGTTTTTTTCAAAATACATTTCCTGAAAACCCGAAAACTTAATAGCATGGGCTGTTGAATCGACGATAGCAATATCGTTTTCCCCGACGATTCGCTGTCTTCGGGCCTCAACCAGTCCGGCAAGAGATTCGCCGCCATGTGTACATGCAATATGTCCGTTTCTGTTGGCCAAAAGCTCCCAGTCCATGATAGACTGTTCGGTGACCTCTACAAAAAAAACATTCTGCTTCCCCGACATGCTGTTATAGACATTAACCAGATGAATTACCCTTGGCATTGAAACAGGGTTGCCGATCATTGCCGCTTGAGCAACGCTGGGTTTGACGATGACCGGCTCAAATCTCCGTTTTGCTGCATCCGGTTCAAGATAATATCGGTATACCGGGTTGGCATGTTCAGATTGAACGCCCAAGATTTTCGGTAAAGAAGCGATGATTCCAGTCTCATAAAACTTCAAGAACCCGTTCATCACAGCGGTAATATTACCGGCGTTACCAATAGGTACAACGACCACTCGATTTTCCATGTCGTATTCAAACGCCTGTGCAATCTCATATGAATAAGACTCCTGTCCAAGTATCCGCCATGCATTTTTAGAATTGAGTAAAGCGACATTATAGTTTTCAGAGAGCGCTTCAACGACCTTCATACAATCGTCAAAAACACCTGGGATCTCAAATACAGCCGCACCGCTTCCCAGGGGCTGAGCAAGCTGCTGAGGTGTTACTTTCTTGTGGGGAAGAATCACTGCCGATTTAACATCCGGTTGAATAAAAGATGCATATAAAGCAGCGGAAGCAGAAGTGTCACCGGTAGAAGCACATATGGCCAGAACATCTGAAACATAACCTTTTCGAACCAAACAGTTGATATAGGTCAAAGCACTGGCCATACCCCGATCCTTAAATGAAGCACTGGGGTTCTGGCCATCATTTTTAAAATAGAATCTAACGCCGGCTTTCTTTTGTAAAAAGTTGTTGGCTTCAACAATAGGCGTATGACCTTCTCCCAGATAAATGACAGCATCTAGGGGAATCATCGGCCCAATGAATTCATGATAAAGATATATTCCCTTGAGTGCCGGGATTGTGAGCATCTTTCGATAATCAAAAATCTTCCGCCATATGCTTCCTGGAATCTTTTTTAAACTTTCAAATTTCAGATCATAAATCAGGAGTACTTGCTTGCAATCCGGGCAGGTATAAAGTAATTTCTCAATACCATACTGTTTGCCGCATCCTAAACATCGATAAATCAATTCGCCATCATGGTTTGGAAGTATGAAAGGCTTTATTTCCTGTGGAAAGTCTTCGGGTTTCACTTTTCTATTTTCTCCATTCCCCCCATGT
>CAXMTB010000150.1:0-8022 GCA_964195835.1 uncultured Nitrospinaceae bacterium
GAAAGGGTTTCCGCTGGAACTCCGATTTGGGTCCACAAGTAAGAGGCAATGCCATCATCAATATCTAAAGAAGAAGATCCATTCAGAGTAACAACAACCCCTTCATCCACAGTTTGATCCGTGCCGGCATTAGCCTGAGGAGGCTCATTCTGCCATGTTACGTTCACAACACACAGATCTTTTCCCTGATTTCCATTGTGATCAACAACAGTAAGTTCAAAGGTCAGAGCAGCGCCTTCCTGTCTAACATCGGGGGTTGTAAAGGTCGACTGCTTTGCATCAGGATCAGATAGGTTTACCACAGGCTCGCCAATTTGAACCCAGTGATAAGATGCAATGCCGTCATCCAGATCGGTCGAGTTAGAGCCGCTCAGCAAGACAGCCTGCCCTTCCCTAACGGTCTGATCCGGGCCAGCATCTGCAGTTGGTGGCTGGTTAGGTATGACCAACGGTTCATGACACAGCTCTATAGAATTTTCGCTCTCATTGCCTTCGGCATCGAATGCTCTTGCCACGAAATAATATGTCTTGGTATCATCCAGATCGCGGATTGTGCAATAGGCGTCTGTTCCTTCCCAGGATGGATTTGCATAATCGTAAGATTGGCTTCTCTCACGGCAAAAAACTCTGTAGCCGGCCAAGTCCGGTTCATTGTTCGGATCCCACTCAAACGAGACCTGGGTTGCGGCTGAAGCATCGAGTATAATGAAAAATAAGAGGTTTAGCGTTAAGAGAATACACCAAAAAAGGAAAGAACAGTTGAATCGATATTTGCTTAAATTTCTAAACATAACAGGCGTCTCTTTCTCTTTGCATTGGATAACTTCTTAAGGAGAAAGGCGCCGTTTAATGGTTCAAGCAAAATGCCTTTTGTTTCGAACGACAGGAGTTATATAAACGTATTTGGCAACCCGGCTGTCATGGCCTTTTTAGCTTTAGACCCGTGGCTTTGCGTCCCCGCTTTTCAGCGGGTTTGCCCTTTCACTAAGTAGATTTATCCAATATTAGTATACGATTTTAAGGTTAATCAGTATTAATTTGAATAAAAAAATGATTTATATGCATTTTATCATGCAAAAATCATGCAATATTTGAGATGCCATTTCCAAAAAGAAAAGAGCGATATAATTTCGAATACTTAACTTAAAACCGGTGGTTTGCGTACAACACGTGTTTGACAATATTTGTCAAAAAAAATGTCATTCTTTGACAAGTATTACAAGATTTTGGAGTAGTGTTCGGAGAAAAAAGATAAAAAGTTTCAAAGAATATGGAGGGTGGAACTTATAGGTCTATATAAGATCATGAATCATTATTCGGTAAAACAAAATGGTGATGTTGCGCCTGAATTATTGAGTTTAAGGTTACGTGCCTGAAGCTTCAATTTCCGAAAAGTGAAGGTTTATAACCGAAATCAAACTTGTGCTTTCTTACCAGTATCTACACCATTCACAACAACAATTGATATACAGATATCATATTTTTCTGATGTCAGGTTAAGTAAATCCTATTTTTGACAAATGTCGAATTATCTCCGTTCTGCCACAGATAAAGGAAGTGTGCTTTTTGGGGCACATTAACATTTCTCATGAGAGTTTTTTGATCATTCTATCTTTGCGCTTACGGATACTCTCCATATCTCCCTTATTCAAACCTAATTTGCCCTTTATTTTTTTGTATTCCTCGATTAGGTTTAAACAGTGCTTATATTTTTTATTTTTTTCTAAAACCAAACTCAATCTATTTATAGGAACTCTGGTTTTTCTGAGTACCGCATTTGGTGTTATATAATCTAATACTACACCTGTTCTTTTGTAAAAGAGCGTATTTTGATAAAGTTGGTCTACCTCATGCAACCCCTTTATTGCTTTGACGCATAACTCTATTGCTTTATATGGATCGCTATTTTCAAGAAGTTTGGCTTCAGTTATTAACTCTTTTGCTTCTTCTTCTTTTTCTTGCCACGGAATGGTACCTATAGAGATTTCGATAACACAAGCACAGTTTATACCTCCTCTACCCACAATTCGTATAATTTTGGCTGATACTTCAGCCTCATTATCTATATAATAAATTAAATCTTTAAAGGCTGGATGTCTGAAAGCTACATCTTTACTAATATATCCTATCTGCTCACCAGATTTTCGGAAAACTCCGATATTGGCAAAATTATAAGGGGTGTCAGGCTCTCTGACTATGTCAATCTCTTCCCCTTTTATGCATTTTTTAATTATTTTTTGCATATCTGTTCCATCTGGATTTTTGTAGAAAACTCCACGAACCATGGTTACAAATGTAGTCATATTAGGACTTCCTTTGCCGAAAAGGTATTGGTCTAAAACACAAAGCCCCGCCTCTATGAAAAATGGGGTCGTAATAATCAGTCCATGGCAACCTCGGTTATAAAGGATAATTATTGGCTTTCATTTGAGGACGTTTAAGAACCTGTGCTTTCTCAGTGTTACAGGTTCAAGCACCTTAACTTCCGGTACATATATCCTATTCCTTACAAAATTGCAAAAAAGGCAAACCCCCGAAAAATGGATTTACCCTTATTGGAAAACGATATCACACGATTTTTTTTATAGACATGAAACGTGTATTTTATAGCAGATATCAAAGGTTGGACAATAAAAAAAGCAGAGCCAAATGACCCTGCTTTATTAAAGTTAAAAGAATTTTTCTGTTTTTTACAGGGATTTCATTTATCCGAGAGATTTGAAAATAAAACTCTGATCTTTAGCCTTTTAAAATAAGATAACAAATACCTGATTCGATAAGCTGTCAGCGGAAGCAATCTACGTGAACAGTTTTACATTTTATCGCTGTGTTTTATTGACGGCTATTTTTACCGCCTTCACTAGTGGCGTCTGCGTCTGCCGCTACCGCCACCAGAATTGCCGGACGAACAGGCCAATGCATTGCGGCTAGGATGCATAAGCAGCATCATTGCCGGCGGTATATACAGGGCCATCTTGCCTGCTTTTGTGAGAAATTCACGGCGTGATTCTTCGTTTGTTTTTCGAGGAATTGAGGCTGCCTCTTTTGTTTTCATTCCTTCATCCTTTAATTAAATACTCATAAAAAAAGTGAGTTACACCCGATACGACTTTAACGTTGTCACACTCGGCAGCTAGGCTATCATTGCGACACGAATATTAGACCCGTTGCTTTCCGTCATCTGATTTCTCGGATTTTGGCTTTTTCTTATTATTGATTTATATTTCTCGATAATCTTATACAAGCAAATGAAGAAATGGAAGTCAAGTAAAAAGAATAAAAACAGGATGATATGTATTTTATTTCATAGTAGTATGTAATTTTATACTACTGTGCTTGTGGAGTTTATTTCATATTTTGATGAGATTTATGCTTTATTATACTCAATTAAATTAAAAGGAGATAAATTTGGTATCATGTGAAGGTAGAACGGGAAAGCATGGAAAAGGAGAGTGAAATGAAAAAATTACTTATTTTATTATTTAGATACCGCAAACCTCACACTTCGGTGCCTACAATTGAATTGCCAAAAAATGGGGATTTTCGTCCAGTATCAATTCTAAGATGTCATGCTTGCGTCATATGTTCAAGGAAGCGATTGAATACAAGATGATTGAGCGGAGTCCCCTTAACGATGGCAAGACACTTATGTTTAAGGTGGATAACGAGCGAGAACGGTATCTCACATCTGAGGAAATCGGCAGATTGTTGGACGCTTCTCCTATCCACTTGCAACACATCATAAAGTGTGCTTTAATTACCGGGATGAGGTTAGGGAATGTCCTTAATCTGAAATGGGATCAGATTAGAGTTGGACAGATACATCTCCCCCAAACCAAGAGCGGAAAGCATAAAATTCCTGTGAATGATGGTCTTGCAGAGATATTTGACCACATTAAGGCGAGTCAGAGGTTCGTTAAAGGCAATGTGGTTGATTTTAAGGGCAAGCCAGTTGAGGGGCATTTTGGGAAATATTTTGGGAGGGGAAAATCTGTAAGTATCTGAAATAAATGGTACGCCTGGCAGGATTCGAACCTGCGGCCTACGGATTAGAAGTCCGTTGCTCTATCCAGCTGAGCTACAGGCGCACATAAGAAAAAAAACAGTTTTGAGTACCATATGCTCAAATTTATGTCCACAAAAAAGATATGGACAGATACATCGGTCAGTTTTTCCCTGGATCAGGATATCAATAGTTACTTTTTTAAAGTCCAGCCCTGTTGTTTATGCAACGTTGGGTTCATATGAGTTATGAATAAGACTGCAAAAAAACAAAAAGGTTACAAAAAGAGACCCGATAAAATCAAAAACAAAAATTCGGGTGATATTAAAAAGCCGGGGCATTCTTCCTCAGACACCGCTCTTGTAAAATTTGATCCGCTTCAGCGCTATCTGGCCGAAATAAGCAAATACAAGCTTCTCACCAGAGAGCAGGAAATCGAGCTGGGTAAAAGAGTTCAGGAAGAGGGAGACACAGAGGCTGCTTACGTTTTAATAACAGCCAACCTGAGGCTTGTGGTGAAGATCGCGCTTGAATTTCAGAGGGTCTGGATGCAGAATCTTTTAGACTTGATTCAGGAAGGAAATATCGGACTGATGCAGGCGGTTAAAAAATTTGATCCCTATAAAAATGTGAAGTTTTCATATTACGCTTCATTTTGGATAAAGGCCTATATACTCAAATTTATAATGGATAACTGGCGTCTCGTAAAAATCGGAACAACCCAGGGTCAGCGGAAACTATTTTTTAAGCTCAAAAAGGAAAAGCAGAAACTCATTGATCAAGGGTTTGATCCCAAACCAAAACTTCTTTCCGAAAGATTGGGTGTGTCTGAGAGAGAAATCGTAGATATGGATCAGCGACTTGATGGATGGGACGTTTCTCTGGATGCCCCGTTAAAGGATGATTCTGATGCGGGAAGGATAGATTTTTTGAGTTCAGAAGCAGAATCTACAGAAGATCAAGTGGCAAAAAAGGAGATCGAAACCCTTCTTCATAGTAAGATTGACGAGTTCAAAAAAACGATGACGGAAAGGGAGCTTGAAATATTCGAAAAGCGAATTTTTGCAGACAGTCCGGCCACCTTGCAGGAAATTGGTGATCGCTACGAAATATCAAGGGAACGTGTTCGTCAGGTTGAAAAAAATATAATCAAAAAACTCAGAGTGTTCTTTAAACAGGACATGCCTGATTTCGATTCTTACGACAGTGTCGAGGTATCAAGTTAAAACAGGATATTTTTAAAAATGAAAGTCAGCTCACTAAACCTGGCCATTGTTATTATGGTCATTTTATTTTTATCAGGTTGTGCACCTGATAGAAAAAAAACATTGCGATTGGATGAAAGACAGACCGGTAGGGCGATGGATGGCGTTGAACCTGAAAGTTCCTATTACTATTTTACGGAAGCACAGTTAAATCGGAATAAAGGTGATTTGGATAAGGCCATTCAATATCTCAATAAAGCCATTCTACAAGATCCGGAGTCTTCATATTTACAATTAGAATTGGCAATTCTTTATCTTCAGCAAAAGGATAATGCAAGAGCATTAAACATTGTTGAAAAGGTCATAGAAAAAGATCCGGAGAACATCAAGGCGCTGATCATCTATGGAAAGCTAAAACAGGAAGCAAAAAAGTTTGAGGCTTCGGAAAAAGCATATGAAAAAATTATTAACATAGATCCAAAGCAAAAAAATATATATCTGCTTTTGGGCGGTTTGTACATTCAGGAAGACAAGCTGAATTCAGCCTTAAAGACCTTTCAAAAGCTTGTTCACAACTTTCCTGAATCGTATGCCGGGCATTTCTTTATTGGAAAGATTTATGTTGCTCAAGACAATTTGGCAGGCGCTGAAACGGAATTTAAAAAAGCCCTGAAATTAAATTCAGATCTTGAAGAGCCACGTTATGAACTTTTGAAATTGTATAAAACTTTAGGAAAAGAAAAAGAAATTGTTCGGTTATACAAGGACCTTTTAGAAAAGGATCCCGAAAACATCATAGCCGCAATGGAACTGGGGTACTTTTATTATCAAAAGGGAAAGAAAAAGGCTGCTGAAAAAATATTCAAGGAGTTGGGCGATAGAAGCACCGTTCAAACAGAAGTGGTGAGAACGGTGGTTCAACTCTATTTAGATAAAAAGAAATATGATGAAGCCGTCGTTATACTTCAAGGAATGTTGAAGGGGGCGCCGAAAAACTCGGATCTCCATTACGTTATCGCTGTTACTTTTGATGGGAAAAAAGATTGGGAAAAGGCGATTGGGCATTTTAAAAAAGTAACGCCGGATTCCAAATTTTATTCAGAAGCTACGGTTCATATTGCATTTTTATATCAGAAACATAAAAATACTCAAAAAGCCATCGATTATTTGAAAGGTGTTATCAAGGACGCGCCGGACAATCCGGACTTTCTGCTCTATCTGGGTTCACTTTACGAAGAAGAAGAAGAATTTGAAAAGGCTGAAAACGTTTTTAAGCAGGGTCTTTCAATTGAGGCCAACAACCCCGGAATCCATTTTCGTCTGGGTGTCGTTTATGATAAATGGGGTAAGAAAAAGGCTTCCATAGCACAGATGAAAACCGTTATAAGCATTGAACCCAAGAATGCCAATGCATTGAATTATCTTGGTTATACATATGCTGAAATGGGGGAAAATCTGGATGAAGCCGAACGCCTTATCAAGGCGGCGTTAGAAGAAAAACCGGATGACGGTTATATTACCGACAGCCTGGGCTGGGTTTATTTTAAAAAAGGACTTTTCAACAAAGCGGTGAAATATCTGGAAAAGGCCGTAATCCTGGTACCTGACGATCCTATTATATTAGAACATATGGGGGATGCATACTTTAAAATAAGCCATAAAGAAAAAGCACTTCAATTCTATAAACGGTCACTGTCTAAGAAAAAGAAAGACAAGGAACATCTTGAAAAAAAGATCCAGGAACTGACCGGCAAATGAATGGTTCAACTCAAAATATGCAGCTCCCAACGATTCTTTTCATCTGCATATTTTTTATCTCCGCCTGCACCAGCCTTTCCCATAGAATTTCGGAAGAATCAAAAGAATTTCGTTCGCCATCAGAAGCCAAAGCGATAATTTCGATTCTGAAAAGCCAAAATCATAAGCTCAAAACCATCAAAGGTGTGGGTAGAATAACCTTTTTGGAAAAAGAGATGGCCACCCGAATCGCATGGGTTGCATCCACACCCGATAAAATTCGAATTACACTCAGCAGCGTTTCAGGACATCCTATGATCAGTGCCGCAAGCGATGGCCAGTGGTTCTATTTTGTTTCCCATGCCAGTGGTGATTTTTATAAGAAACGCCCTACAAATTTCAACATGAAGCGTTTTTTCTCAATATCTATTAAATCCGAAGACCTTGTTAATATTTTGTTGGGCCGTATTCCGGTGGTAGAATATGATTCAACGGATCTCATGGAAGACAGGTCTTTAAAGGGTCGATCCGGCAAAGACTTTGAGAGTGTCGAGGTTTCATCTTTAAATAAGGATATTATAGGGAACAAAAATAGCTCTGTTCTTCTTCTAAAAAATAAATGGGGAAATGTTCTAGAGAAGATTTATCTTAACGATAGACAAGATGCTCACAAGATCGAAATGTTCGATTCAACCGGCGCCCTTGTGTACCGGGTAGAATTAATTAAAATGCAGGAAATTAAATCCTATCGAGTTCCATATCGACTGAAGGTTTTAAATGACGATGGGGCGGGTTTCCAACTCGATCTGGATCGATACTGGGCTGATGCTTCAGTTTCTCCGTCTGTTTTTACGTTGACACCTCCAAAATAAAGTTGAGTTCAGTAAAAATTAATTTCGGCATGCTGCTTTAACCATTAATCAGCACAGATCCGCGTCTCATATAAAAGTTATTTTTTGGTAACACTTTAGCCTTTTAAAAAGATTACCGCTTCAGGTATAATTAAATTTTTGCTGAAAGATCACGCCAAAGGCGGATAAAACTCGTGAATAAGGGCTCGTAATGAAAGAACCTGCC
>CAXMTB010000151.1:0-7995 GCA_964195835.1 uncultured Nitrospinaceae bacterium
CATGCGTGATGGTTATTACCGTAGACTCGCTCCGTAACCTGCAAATCGATGCGCGACACCACTGATCCAAAGCGCACCGCTTTTCCCCATCGGGTGATCATTGCGTCAGAGAGACTGAAGGTGCCATGCCCAGCGACGAAGGCCGCATGTCGCTCCGACCAGTTAGATGCTAGGCCGAAGCGCTTCGACTGCTGGTAGCCGAAATCTGGCAAACGCTCGGGCGCAACAGAAGGATACCCCGCTGCGGTAAGAGCCTCTGCTAGGTGAAGACGCAGGTCGCAGTTAAACTCTTCACCGTGGAACCGTGACCGCGCCCAGCGTTGGGTCGGCATGACCTTCTCAAGACGCTGGTCGGCACGGGTTTCCGGGGTCTGCGGTAGCACGTAGCTGATGACCCGCAACTCACTGGCAGGAGCCGGGGCATCTGGATAAGCAATGGTGTAAGCCTCTTCCGGCGTCCAGAGAAAAGGGCCTATCATCTCCTTATTCTGTAGAAACAGAGGATCGTCCCCCCGCGCAATCGCGACATGCGGCTCTGCCCAAGCCTTTTCGCCAGAGACAAGATGCAAACTATTGCTTGAGGCCGATGCCCAGAAATCGCAGATGACCCTTTCCACTTGAATGACAGAATCCATTGCCGGTCGCTTTCTTGTTCTTTTTACGAACAAACTAAATCAAAAAGATCCCATCAATTTATACCAGCCATAGACTGAGGTCAAAGACAGGGGTTTCTTAAATATATTCCTACATTGTTCTAGGGTCCTCAGATTGACCAAAATGCGAAGTTACTAAATACCCTGATAAATAGGAAAGGCCACCCGTTTACAGGTGGCCAAAGTTTTGAGGATTAAAAAGGCACAGGAAAATCCAATCTCCCTATAAGGTTCGTAACTAACCTGAAGAAACATAGTCTTCACGTCCCATACTCTTGCCTTTAATGCGGATCGGGGTATTCCACATATTGGGTCGTCGGCATTACCCCTGCTGCTAAGCGGCTTAATGCCGGGGTTCCTTTCGGACCAAGATGCTTAACGAATTTGTAGATCGCTCGCAGGTCTTGATCCACAGTCGCAGACAACATAATCCAAGCCATCGGTGAATTCTCACGCATCTGCTTAGCGAGGACCAGCCACTCATCTTCGGTCATGTTGTTAAGTAAGAGTCGGAGGTTAGTCGGGTATGCTGTACCGTAGGTCCCATGGAAACCGAGGGTACTGCCAAGCAACCAGTCTTCTTCCGGGATGTTAAATCTTTTTATCATGTAGTCTTGGGTATGGCAGGAATTGCATCCCATGGTTTTAATCACCTGACGGCCACGATCGATAACTAATGATTGTTGACGTTTAGCCTCGTTCCAAGACACCTTCTTGCCAGATTCTACACATCCGGCGGTTACGACGAGCATGACTACAAGTAAGATGATAAGTTTATGGTGCATCTAACACTCCTTTAATTAGAAATATGCATAAATTATTTGCGGCAAATCTACATTGATTGTGACATGAGGTCAATTAACGGCTGTCGTATAAGTTGACATATAATTATTGGGGGTGCTTATTCTCATAAACCTATATCAATAGGACATCGCTAATCTACATCAGTAGCGAGTTGAGGCCAAAGTGGCGAGTTTCTTATAAATCCTCTCACATTGTTGGGAATGGGTCAGATTGACCAAAACACGAAATTCTTACTGACCCTGATAAATAATAAATGGCCACTCGGAATAGATCCAGGTGGCCATTAGTTTGTCGTCTTAAATGTCTCTATCAATAAGAAATCGTTTGTCCTCTCACAAGTCGTGACTTAGATTTAAATTTTCATGATCTTGAATAAATTATACGATTTTGTTTGTCAACATGACGGCGCTCGCATCCTTCATAGTCATCTAATCGCTGGACAGTTGAGCGGACCGAATCAGTGCCGACAACAGCCCACCCTGCAGTACGTCTAAATCGATTCGCGAGGTTGTGTTCGAGAAGTCTGTCCAATCCTTCTGGTGAAACTATGGATAGGTCACCATCGTACAGTTCTACATCGATGAACATGGTAAACCTCCTCTCTCAGACGTTTTCTGTTTTTAAAATAATAAAGCTCCTAGTTAAATGTGTGATATTCCCGTTAATGTAGTGGGCACAAATCTTTCATTACTTGGCAGAACATCATCAACCTTTATCAATATCCTTTTCAGACGCCTCACACAGCAAAAAGGCCAAGCAAGCCTAGGTTGTTACCTTCGGCAGCTCGGCCATCTTTGTGGTGTGTTTGTAGATTAAAGATCCGCAGCTTTCCGTCCCTACCTTTCGATAGGTTTGGCTTTATCGGGACTTCGTATTGAAATTATCTCACCAAGATACAGTATGTCAACCAGGTGATACATTCACGCAAACGTTGAGCTTTAAGAACGATTTTCAAGAAGGCAGAGAGTTTGGTTCTTGAGAGAGAATATTTACTATTTATCCTCTCGAATTGTTTTGAAGTCTCTAGGTTTACAAAAACACGAAATTCTTACTAACCCTGCAATATAAGAAAAGGTCACCAAGGATCAACCCAGGTGGCCATCGTTTTGTGGATTAAAGTGCTTCCTGAATACCTCTATCAATAAGAAGCTGATTTTCATCTCAGAAGTCGTGACATTTAATAAAACAGCGCAGCCTGGTATCGAACCTGCTTCTGAAGGAATGTGGAGACGTTCTTTCTTTTTGTTCGCCGATTCAAGAATTTGCTCCGGGACGTCTACGGGGCGTTTCTGCAAATTCTTACATTTGAATCATTGATGAGGACACGTTTGACTTATCCCTTATATCGGATAAAATATCGAAGTTTTTTTGGTGACGACACTAACCAACTAAATCCTCAATTTAAGGCAGGAATACTATGGACCCAATGGTTTTAAAATACCTGGGCTTGGCAGGTATTACATATGGAACGCATGCTTACCTTGCAATTGCCCAAATTGTTCTTTGCATATTTTTGATAGCGAATGGATTCTTAAATCTCTCATCACAAGGGAGCCTTGGGAAATGGGCGAAGAGATCAGGGTTCGTTATCAATCCAATTGAGAGAAACAAGTTCCGCAGCTTGCTGATGTTTGCTACCGGTGTGTCTCTCATCCTTCCTCTCTTTGGTGCGTCCTATTGGCTTGCGGTCATCGCATGCCCCATAGCTATTTATCTGATCCTCAATTTATCTAAAGGGCTGACAGACCCATTAGAGAAAAAAACTGGCAACTTGATGCGAAAAGGTTTGATCCTGAGCGCATTATTAATTTGCGGGTTTACCGCCTGGGAAGAGCGGGATTTAATCTATGCCGGATATTTAGTCAACTACAAGACAATCTACTGGAGGCATAAGGAAGTCTCTGTCTGGCAACAAGAGAACAATCCCAATGTACCCAAAATTGGTGAAATGGCTCCGGATTTTGAGCTGTCAGATTTTACCGGGGAAAAAACTGTTCGACTCTCTGATTTTCGAGGGGAAAAGCCGGTTGTTCTACTTTTTGGCAGTTTTACGTGACCGCCTTTCTCTGAGGTAACCGTGCGTTTCCTGCCTATATACAAGCAGTTTCGTGAAGATGTTCAGTTTTTGATGATTTATGTCCGTGAAGCTCACCCTACGGATAAATGGTGGTTGGCCGAAACCAAGTTTATGCGGTTGCTGTCGGTTATGTCTAACGACTATCCGTCATATGACACCAAGGAACCTGAAAACATTGAAGAGCGGCGAGTCGTCGCAACAGCATGCAGGACAAAGCTATTGGAAGATATGCCGGTTTATGTTGACAATATGGACAATAAAGTTGACTTGACCTATGTCGCCTGGCCAACCCGCGTCTATTTCCTCGGTACAGACGGCAAGGTGAAATACGACAGCGGACTGGGACCATACGGGCTTTCTCCTGAAGACCTGGAGAAGGAAATTACAAAGTATTTGGGGAAAAGTTAGAAACGTCTCTACAATACCAACCAGTTACTACTTCAAAAAGGTCTGGAGCTTGATTCTTGCGAGATGATATTTACTATTTGTCCTCTCGCATTGTTTTGAAGCCACCAGATCATCCAAAGTGCAAAATTCTTACTGACCCTGCAATACAAGAAAAGGCCACCAAGAATCGAACCCTGGTGGCCATAAATTTGTGCATTAAAGAGCTTCCTGAATACCTCTATCAATAAGAAGCCGTTTTCCTTCTCAGAAGTCGTGATTTTTAAGAATTTTCACTTCATCGCATATTCGTTTGATTGAAAAAATGAAGGGGCCAGAAGCCTAATAAATCATCCTAAATTGACAATACGTTTTGGAGTTGCTAATAAACAACCTTTAACTGTATTGCATGGCCAAAATCTTTGGGGGCTCCTTCCTTTGCAGAAAAATATCAAGTCGCTTTCTATAACGCTAA
Source organism: uncultured Nitrospinaceae bacterium (assembly GCA_964195835.1). GTDB lineage: Bacteria > Desulfobacterota > Desulfobacteria > Desulfobacterales > UBA11574 > UBA11574. Next base: position 4,394 of record CAXMTB010000151.1, read on the forward strand.
AATCTCATCTGCGATATTCATCTCCTGTAATCCATTGTCTTTTCTTGTTGATACTCACATATACCCTTTTTCATCAAAACTTTTATCATGATTGGTCCATCGATGACTTTGGTGTATTAGTCAACAGCCCCGACACAAAGTCATTGTCGGGCTTCTTTGACGACACCCGTCCTGGGAGGCCATTGAGAGAACTTACATTTCTAGTAGACTTCGTTTTCTTTGGCAACAATCCCTACGGCTATCACTTTCAACAGCTTTTTTGGCATGGTCTAAACGCCATACTTATATATGTTTTGGCACGTAAGCTTTTTTCAAAAAACCTTCCTGCATTTTTTGGAGCTTTACTCTTCCTCGTACATCCTCTGAATGTCGAAGTTGTCGCCAACATTTCAAATCGTAAAGACAGCCTATCTTTAGCTTTTTCTATCTTTGCGGTGCTGGTTTTTGGTTGGGCCCATCAGAGCCAAAAGAGTCGTCGACTCGTGTTATTTCTTGGTAGCGCTGTACTCTATCTTATCGCCTGCCAAGCAAAGCAAAATGCCATACTGGTTCCATTCCTTTGGTTAGCTTATGAATACCGCTTTATTTCACCTGGTCAACGTCTTTTGGCAAGGCTGTCGCCAATTAAATCACTCATAGTTTTGTTCGGACTCGGTTGCATAGCATATGTTTGGAAGCTGGTATCCATAGGCGGCATAAGAGAGTTGCAATTAAATGCCTGGGAAATAATTAGTCGTGCGAACTTTTACCCGAAGCCTGACTTAACAGACTACACTCTTCTTTTGTTGAAATCGTGGGGAACGATGCTGCCGAAGATAATTTGGCCTGTTAATCTCGCGCCCGCGTATGCCATTCCTGCCCCAGACACATGGTTTGAATTTCCTGTTGTTCTGTCAATTATCATTATAATTGCCGTAATAACCATTCTGTTCCATTCAGGAAAGCAACAAAATTCAAATGTTTTTTTTGCGCTGGCCTGGTGCATGGCTTTCTGGTTGCCGGTTTCTAATCTCTGGCCCTCGGTCATGCTGATGGCGGACCGATACTGGTATGCGATTCTTCCTGGTTTTATATTTTTGTTTTTGCATGTAACACGAAAAGCTGTTGAGAATTATCGCAAAACATCCGTGGCACTAATCACTTGTATCTGCATTTTTTATGCATTTTTAAGTTTTCAACAATCGCAGCGTTGGACTAATAACGCCGTACTCTGGGAACATTCTTTGGCGATCAACCCAGACTCTTCCGTCTCCAATCACAATATGGGGATAACGTTATATTTAAATGGCAAACCTGGGGAGGCAATTAAGTACCTTTACAAGAATCTGTCACTCAGTCCTTACGACCAAAAGTGTTATTACAACATGTATCTAATTTTCACCAATCTCGGCCAACATTCGTTAGCTCAAGAAGCCTTGGAAAAATCGCGCCGTTTGCCACCGTGGAAAAATCATTGAAGAAGCAGAAGTTGTGAGTTTCCTATTTATCCTCTCGCATTGTTATGAAGGTCTCAGATTGGCTGAAATGCGAAATTCTTACTACCCCTGCAATAAAAGAATGGCCCACCCAGTAAGGGAAGGCCATTTTGTGTTTTATAGATGGCATTACTTAAGGCATTTTGCTAATCAGGCCCTTCATCTCATCCGAAGAGAAGCCACGCAATGTTTGTGTGCGCACGTTGCCGAGCGAGCCAACCTTAAGGTTTGTAGTCATTGCGGCTTCCTCAGTTCCCTCCACAACAACGACCATATCGTAATTCCCCAGGGTCCAATAAGCACTCTTTACTGTGCCACCCAGATTTTCCACCATTGATCTAAATGCTTCGAGACGCTCCGGTGAATCCTTAATGTTTTTAATTCCCTGATCGGTGAAGTTCACAAGAGTAATAAACGTTGCCATAGCCTTTCTCCTAAGATAGCTGGTTCGTTTTGGTGGTCATAATAATCGCTACAAGAATTCTACATACTCCCAATGTTTGTAACTCTGCTTCTGGTATCACCTCCCTCTAAACATGGTCGAAGGTCAGAAACAAAAAGACCGACTCCACCATAAGGATCAATATCCTTCGGCAGCTCGGCCATCTTCATGTCGTTTTTGAGGAGTAAAGATCCGCCACTTTCCGTCCCACTCTTGCGAGAAGGTTGGCTTTATCGGGAAATCGTTTACCTATATCCTTTACGTTAGCTCTAAAAGCAAGCATGTCAAGATGTCTTATTTATCCTCCTACATTGTTCTGGGGTACTCAGATTGGCTGAAATGCGAAGTTCTTACTGACCCTGCAATCCAGTAACGCTAAAAGCTTCCTGGCAGTCGTGACTTTTGATACAGAACAAGCATATGGGAAGTTACTACGAACGAATAAATTTATGATAAACTCCGCATATGTACATTTAGAGTCATTATCCTTTCAAATAAAGGAATCTCCATGAAGATATTGCTAGCTTCTCTTTTAGCCTTCACACTGTCATTCACTCTTGCCGTAGCGGCTGATGTCGCCGATCCTCTGGTCGGCACCTGGGAGTGCACCAATAATGTGTTCACTTACGAAGTTTCATTTTTTAACGACGGACTCCTCCTCCAGGAAGAGCCGACCTTCAGTAAGGTAAAGTCCAGTCGTTGGTTACGTTTAGGTGAAAACAAGTTCATCATCAAGCAGGGAGGGGCAACATACAACACTTACTTTCGGTCGGAGGATGAGCTCACAGTGACTAATTCAAGTTTCCCAACCACCTGGGAATGTTCCCGCAAACAGTAAGACCTGAGTCCTTACGTCCACCGCAATGCAAGAAAAAGCCCCGATCCGAAGATGGGGGCTTTCGTGTTTTATAAATGCTGCAATCCAAGAAACCAGATGCCTTCATTGATACATCCTTACCGTTCTCCATCAACACACGCTTGGCGTAGCCACTAAATCAAAATTTCTGTACCTTCTGTCAGAGAGAGGAGATTGGTGGTTGTAGACCAAAGGGGAAAACGCTCAAAGAGAACTTGCCTCTAGGGCTATATGAATAGCTTGTGCTGCAATTGCAACCGCGACACCTATAAGCATAAGTCCAAAAAAGGCAAGGATGATCGTCACGATTCGTGCCCCTCGTGACTTGGGTGCCATGTCCCCGAAACCAACGGTAAAAGCCGTAATGAAGGCGAAATAAATTGCATGCTCCAATGGGACGGAGTCAAGCCGCGAGATGAGAAACCCAGAAATAAAAATGAGCACGGTGAAGAAGAGGAACACTCCGCCGAGTTCGTAGCAAAGACCAATGTGAGCTGTTATGAATTCTTGAATCATACCAATCCCTTCCGGGTATCTGGAGGATGCTTAATGATAGAGATAGTGACGATTATACCCGGTTAAAGATTTTGGTCAAAGAAGATGGGTCTTATTTATATTCCTACATTGTTTGGTGGGTGTGAAGTTGGCAGGTTTGCGAAATTCTCACTTACCCTGACTTATAGGAAAGATTTCGACGCTATCGGTAGACAACACTTCAAAGAGTGTTATGAGTTAAACAACTCTGCTGCCTTTGCTTTCCCTTCCTTTTAAGGCACAGAGATTTAGCCTCACCACATCCCCCTGTGAGTGAGGCATTTTTTTGTCCTAT
>CAXMTB010000152.1:0-7968 GCA_964195835.1 uncultured Nitrospinaceae bacterium
ACACTACCCAGTGACTTCTTCATAAAGACTATGGGGCACAATATTTCGAAAATACTGCCCGATGAATTTGTCAATTCTTTTACAGTGGTCCCGTCAGTAGCCTCTCTGAAAAGCTGACCCTGGGCAACTGGTTTGGTCTCCCCGATCATTTCTGTCGCACTATGGACAACCGTCTTCATGTCCGGATCGACGATGGCTACATAGAGCATGTCGCTATTTGATGACTTCGCCTTAAAGACAAGATTGTCCAGGCCCAGGAGATCCTTCGACAAAAGGTTGTATCCTGCCGAAGCAGCAATACTCTTACCCACTGATTCCCCTCTTTTGATAATCTCATTCAGTATGTAATTGTTCATTATCTGGACTGTTATGATACTGAGAGCAAAAGAGGTACTTGTCATGAGAATAACCACAAAGAAAGCAATCTTGAATCGAAGAGTTGCAGACCGATATCGCTGTGTCATCAAGTGCAACGCGGCCTGGAAGAACTTTAGGAGTGCTTGAAGATATGAAGTTGTTTTAAGTGCAAATGAGCGAAGGTTCGCTATCATAATGTTCGTCCATCATCTCTGGCATTATTCAATTTAGTGGTGATAGGTTGTTTATCGGCTAAACTTAGGGAGAACTTTAAACAAAAAGTCGTTGAATTAATCCGCCTAAATGGCGATAGAAAACAGAGAGGGAATAATGGGGACGCTTATGATTTTATGCTTTTTATTGAAGATTGTATGTAATACGGGTGAATTATGCCACGGAAAGCGAGAATAGATGCACCAGGTGCACTTCATCATGTGATTGTCAGGGGGATCGAAGGGGGAAAAATTTTCGATCCGATTATGATCGTAAAAATTTTCCTGCGTTCGGGAAATTGATTCCTGTTTTGTCTTACAACTTATTCGTATTACCAATCATCCGCCAGCCGTTTTTCAGCCTGATACAGATAAATGTACAAAGCCACACCGCAGGCCATCATCAAGCCGCACAGCAGCTGGCCCATGGAAAATGACATAAAGACAAAACCAATCTGGGCATCCGGCTGGCGATAAAATTCTATGAAAAACCGGACAAGGCCATAGCCGATGATATAAAAGGAGAGCATTGCACCTTTGGGTGTTTTTATTTTTCTTAAATTCCACAAAACAATAAACAGAACAATTCCTTCGAAAAAAGCCTCGTAAAGCTGTGAGGGGTGTCTGAGGTTTTGTCCGGGCGCAAGTGGAAAATACATGCCTATGGATGCCGAGGTTACTCTTCCGTACAGCTCACCGTTGATAAAATTTCCGATCCGACCGAATGTATACCCTAACGGAACAACGGGTGCGAACAAATCGACGGTATTCCAAAAATTGAAGCCGGTTTTACGCGTAAACATCCAGATTGAAATTATCACCCCAATCAGCCCGCCGTGAAAAGACATGCCTGAAATTCCAGTAAAGGTTATGCCATTTGAAAAATCAAAGGGGAGAAATATTTCAAGAGGGTTTTTAAGGTAATATAAAGGGTTATAAACAATAACATATCCAAGACGTCCGCCGACAATAACACCGATCATCATAAAAATCATAAGGTTTTGAATCTCATCGGCAGATATGCGAAATTGTTCCTCACGTTTTATACGATAGATCACCAGTATATAAACAACGGCAAACGCAACGAGATACATCAGTCCGTAATACTGAAGTCTGAACCCTCCGAGACTAAAGATAACAGGGTTCATTTTTTCAGGCAGATGCTGCCACCAGATCAAGAATTCGTTCATCTATTTTGTTATCTTTATAACCAGAAATCCTCGATTCATTCGCCGGATAAAAAGGTTGATGGTTTCACCTTCCGGGATGTCATTGATCGTCTTATTAAAATCACTTACCGATGTGATGTTCTTGTGGTTGATTTCCCTGATAATATCGTGCATTTGTAGTCCGGCTTTCGCTGCCTTGCTTTCCGGATGCACGCCGACCACAATAATACCTGCGGTATCTTTCAGTTTAAAACGACGCGCAGTTTCAGGTGTAATTTCAGAAGCTTGAATTCCAAGCTGGGCCTGTTCTCTCTCTTGGGTGCTTTTCCCGGAAATTTTGGTATCCTCTCTTTTTGCGATTTTGACGTCAGTCGTTCGGGTTTTGCCGTTGCGATTGATTTTGATCTGAATTGTATCGCCGACGCTGATATCTGCAATCATACCTGTGAGCTGTCTGGCACCATCCACCGCCTTTCCATTTACTGAAAGTATGATGTCTTTGGGCTTTATTCCCGCTAAATCGGCAGGGTCTCCTGGAAACACTTCTGTAACCAGAACGCCTTTTTTTTCCTTTATGCCGTAATACTCCGCAACTTCCTCGCTGATGTCCTGGATACCCACTCCAAGCCAGCCGCGTGTAACCTCACCGGTGCTTTTGAGCTGAACAATGACGTTTTTTGCAAGATTTACCGGAATGGCAAATCCGATTCCCTGCCCACCGGCGACGATGGCTGTATTTATTCCAATAACTTCTCCCTTCATATTGAGCAGCGGACCGCCACTATTTCCCGGATTGATGGAAGCGTCGGTCTGTATGAAATCATCATAGGGCCCTGACCCGATGACCCGCCCCTTGGCGCTGACAATTCCCGCTGTGACGGTTTGTTCCAGGCCAAAGGGATTTCCGATGGCCACCACCCACTGACCGACTTTAAGGGCATCGGAATCTCCGAATCCCAAAACAGGAAGATTATGATTCGACTCGATTTTGATCAATGCCAGATCTGTATTTTTATCACGTCCGACAATCTTGGCTTCGAACTCTTTTTCATCCTTTAATATCACGACAATCTTGTCTGCATTGTCTATAACATGATTATTGGTTACGATATAGCCGTCCTTGTCGATAATAAAACCCGAACCAAGGCTTCGTTGTTTAAAATCCCTTTTTTGGTCCTCGTCCAAAAAACGATCAAAAAAATCTTTCATGGGATCGTCATCGCCAAAAGGTCCTTTTTTAAAGTGACGAAATACACGGCCCCCCCCCTTGATGGTCTTGACCGTCCTGATATTAACCACGGCTGGACTGGCCGATTCGGCCAGGTTAGAGAAACTGTCAGGGAGTAGGAAGGTTGTGTCGGATTTTGCAGCCATACTGTACGGCGGATAAAAACTGCCTGAAAATATAATTACGGCTGCCAGGAGCATTGCGAAGAAAAATATTTTTCTTTCTGGAACACATTGTTTGTTTACAAATAAATTCATTTATGGACTCCTTTTGTTATTTTTTTAATTGTATAAAATAGTATAAGAAAATGCAAGCTGTGTGCCACAAATAATCTTTGAGCAATACTTGGCTCAAAATTCACACCCCAATAGGCTAAAAAAGCCCTTGACGTCGTGGGCTGGATTAAATATTTTCTCTTTAAAGATATTAACGTCAATATTTGCTCCAGCCGGACTATGGCTGGGTAAAAAATATCCGGTTTAACGTATTGAACAGTGCTTGTGGATAAAAAGTATCCATGAGACCTTTGCAAAACCCCCCTTTTTGTCCAATTTCTGCGTCAGGCTCAAATTTTAATCCTCAAAATACTTAATGTATTCGTGTGGTTAAAATTTTCGCCTTTCCCTCCGGGGCGTAGGCCCTATGGGCCGGAGGCTTGAACTTAAACAAAAATGAGCATTTTTCAAAGGTCTCTCCATTTCATCCGGTTGTCAGAAGCGACTATTTTCGGTGACCGGTTAACCTGATTTTCACAGAGTTGGCGTGGGCATCAAGACCTTCTATTTCCGCAAGGCGAATGACGTCACCGGCTTCACGATTGAAGGCTGCCTGTGAATAACGGATCAGGCTGGTCTTTTTTACAAAAGTATCCACTGAAAGAGCAGAAGAGAATCTTGCCGTGCCGGCAGTTGGAAGTACATGGTTGGGGCCGGCGATATAATCACCAATGGGTTCTGGTGTATAGTCGCCCAAAAATACGGCTCCCGCATTACGGATCTGTCCGACATAGGCCAATGGATCTTTGATGTGAAGCTCAAGGTGCTCGGGCGCAATTTGGTTTGAAAGATCAATTGCCGTATCAAGATTAGACACAACCATTATGGCGCCGAACCTGGAAAGTGATTTTTGGGCAATCTCTTTGCGTGAAAGATCCTGAAGCTGCTTCTTTACAACTAAGGCAACTGTTTTGGCAGTGTCTAAAGAATCCGTGACCAAAATTGCAGAGGCCAGGATGTCATGTTCTGCCTGTGAAAGGAGATCTGCTGCAATAAATTCAGGGGTTGACGTATTGTCTGCGATGATAAGGATTTCGCTGGGACCTGCAACCATATCAATACCCACGATCCCTGCTACGATCTTCTTGGCAATTGTAACATAAATATTTCCGGGACCGACGATAACATCCACTTTTGGTATTGTCTCGGTGCCGTAAGTCAGGGCAGCAATGGCCCAGGCACTCCCGACCTTGTAGACGGCATCCACTCCGACCTTTTTGGCAGCAACCAGAAGATGGGGATTAATCGAGCCATTTTTGGTGGGTGGCGTTACCATGACGATGTGATTAACGCCCGCAACTTTTGCAGGGATGGCGCCCATGAGGACCGAGGAAACCAACGGTGTCTCACCCCCCATTCCACCAGGGACATAAATCCCTGCCACATCGACAGGGTTTATCAACTGGCCCAAAAGTGTACCCGGTCTTTGGGTATGGATCCAGGATTTGCTTAGTTGCTGTTTGTGGAAGGATTCGATTTGATTCACTGCTCGATTTAGCGTCCGTATAAAGGGTCGGTCGACACGTTTTGAGGCATCATCAATTTCTTGGCGTGTTACCCGAATGGACGCTGTGGTCAGTTTCGGTGAATCGAATTGGTTCGTATATTTGATGAGCGCCTGGTCTTTGTTTTTTCGCACATCCTCAATAATGCGCGTGACCGCAAGCAGATCTTTCTTTTTAAAGCCCATACCGCGGTTTACGATGGATGCAATTTTTTTCTCTGCCGATATTGATGGATAGGTGTAGATCTTCATAAAATTTTTCACCTTATAGATGTATCATTTAACAATAACACCTAAACTGAGTATTTCAAATAGTGACAGGGCAATAAAAAAGTAATAATTAAAAATAAATATACATTACAAAGGTCACCAATGGATCTCGTTTAATCAATGAATGTATTAATAACAAAAATTGCCACCATTTGAAACCCTTCGGGCTTGCCGGGTTTACCGAATCTGCTGCGTTATGAGACATTTGCAGTAGTAGACTACGGCTGCATGTCTCATGTCTTGCATCTCCGGTAAACTCGGCAATCGTTCAATTTAGGTAAAATTATATTTAATGCTTTCAATATCCAAGAGATGGTGATTTGTCAACTGCGTCTAATTATGGGTTAGAATTTCACAGCATCCATAACTGGGCAAACATATTTGAATCGCAATACGGGGCGAACGCTCCGCGACGGTGTGTATCTCTTTCCAAACGACTGAAACTTGTGCTTAAGCACTCGTAAACCCGAACCGGGCCTGAGTTATTTAGAATAATTTATCGCTAAATGATCCCATTGATTGTTTTGTCATCATTTCATTCGGTTCGGGCTAACGCGTGCTAAAGCCCTTCAAACAGTCATTCGGTTTCCAAGAGAAACACGCCGTCGCTACGCTGCATTGAAATAAAATGCGTTTACTCCGGCAGCCATAAAAATACTAATTGACATATTGAGTTCTATCTGTACAAATAAATTCTTTTTTAAAGGATAAGATTGTTCAAACATAAATTACATGGAGGAAACCAATGAAGGAAAACAGAATTTATAACTTTAACGCCGGTCCTGCTGCGCTTCCCCTTGAAGTGCTTGAAGAAATAAAGGATTCATTCTTAAATTTCGGTGGTTCCGGTATGTCGATCACAGAGATCAGCCACCGGTCAACGTTGTTTGACGATGTCATAAATGATGCTATTGCCAGAACCCGGCGGTTGTTGAAGCTCGATGACAAGTTTCACGTATTGTTTATCCAGGGCGGTGCCAGTTTGCAATTTTGCATGATCCCCATGAACCTGGTTGGTGACGGAGATTCCGCAGACTATGTGAACACCGGCACCTGGTCCGCAAAGGCCATCAAGGAAGCTGAAATTATGGGTAAAACCATAGATGTTGTGGCATCTTCCGAAGATAAAAATTTTTCCTATATTCCAAAAAATATGTCGTTTAACAGTGGTGCGGTCTATGCACACATTACATCCAACAATACCATCAAAGGAACCCAATGGGCGTCTTATCCGGAGACAGGCGGTGTTCCCCTTATCGCCGATATGTCGTCCGATATTATGTCAAGACCTTTTGATGTCGATAAGTTCGGCCTGATTTATGCCGGAGCCCAAAAAAATATCGGTCCTGCCGGCGTATGTATGGTCATCATTCGGGATGATATGCTGAAAAGGGTGCCGGACACGGTTCCGTCCATGCTAAAGTATACCACTTATGCTTCCAAAAATTCGATGTTCAATACGCCGCCTTCCTTTGCAATCTATATGATTCAATTGGTCATGAAGTGGCTGGAGGAAAGCGTCGGCGGCCTTGAGAAAATGGCAAAGATGAATCAAACAAAGGCCCGGATACTTTATGAAGCCATAGATTCCAGTGGTTTTTATCATGGAACGGCTGAAACGGATAGTCGTTCTTTGATGAATGTCACTTTTCGTCTTCCGGATGAAGGTCTTGAAAAACAGTTTGTTGAGCAGGCGCTTAAAAACGAAATGGCCGGTCTTAAAGGTCATCGATCTGTAGGAGGGTGCCGCGCGTCGATTTATAATGCAACGCCGCTGGCGGCAATCGAAGCCCTTGTTGATTTTATGAAGGACTTTGAACAGAAAAACGGGTGATTAAGGGGTCAGGGAGTTACTTTTGTAAAAAGCAGTTCAAACATCCCGAACATAATTTAACCATCCGATTTTTTTATTAATTTTACATAATAGCAAGCCCAGTGAAATAATTTTGCCCTATAGAGAAAACGATATCACAATAATTTTGAAGCCTTGATATTTATAGAATCATAATAAAAATCGCCACAATTATCGTTTGGTGATATGATATTGTGGTATCACAGAAAAATCAGGCACTTGATAGTTGCTACTAATTGCAGATATCACCAGCCATGCCAGTTCAACAATCCATATAGTAGCTTTTAATATCGAAAAGCTCTAAAAGTGCGAGAATTGAAGTCGTAAGCTTGAATACTTTATTGTATCCTATAAAAATTGATCCCTTTTATCTATGACCCGAAGGTCCACATTATGGAGAAAATTACTTGATGTTGATCGGGCACGATTCCATTGTCGTCGCCTTTGACGGAAATCAGGAAAGATACTTTGTCAAGTTCCGCATGGCCTTCACAATATCTTGGATCGCCTCGTGCATACCCCCAGCGCTGGAGCTTATTTCCGATGTTCCTTTATTCTCGATTTTGCTCTGAACCTCGGATTTGATTTTTTTCAAGTTTTGAGCGTGTTTTTCAAACTGCAGGCGATGCCTTTCTTCCATGTCTTTAATGGCATCGGAATTAATCTGTTGGATGAGTTCATCGGCCTCAGCCAGTAATTGCTCGACATTCTTGGATTCTAAGTTCTTTGGCATGATGTTTCCTTTTCGATGTGTTTAGTGTTCATCACTTCTGCCATTATTTCGCTCGAGAAAGGCCTGAAATTCAGGTGATTCGTGCAACACTTTTCTGGCAGCTGAAATGAGGAGATCGACTTGCTCGTCTTTGAGATGGAAGTTCGTTCCGATGTTGTTGAGGGATTGACGTTCGGCGTCGTCCCGAACCGATTCAAAGCTCACTTCAACAAAGTTGAAATTGACCGGATTCTCCGGGGTCGAGACCTGTTCCGTCCACTTCTTATAGGCGAAACGCACGATATCGAGCGTATCAATACTATACCGGTTGATTTGGTCCCAACTGATGCTCCCGATCACCTGAGCCAGCGATGGAGCGGCCCTCTCGA
>CAXMTB010000153.1:0-7854 GCA_964195835.1 uncultured Nitrospinaceae bacterium
CCCCTTTGCATCAACACTTCCGGTAATGGCGCCGTTTAATTCTTTTTTGCCGACAAGTTGTAAATAAGGCGTTAAATCCGTGTTATCAACACGAGCGGATGTTGAAAAAGATCGGGTCTGCAATTCATATGTTGCCTTCAGGTCAAAGTTCAGTCCGCCGTCAATATAAGCGGTCTGATTCTCAACGCCGATGTTAAAGGGAATTTTTTCCAGCTTTTTGTTATTAAACGTCAGATCGTCAAGAACCACCTTCCCTTTGAATTGGGGATTTGAAAATTCACCCTTTCCGGCCAAATCAAAAAATATCTTTCCCCTGTCCATTTTCAGGAACGTCAATTTTTGAATATTTTTTATTGAAATATCACTCGAAGCCATGTTGAGTTCATAATGTTTGTCCATGGAAACCCAGCCATTCAATACGATTTTCTCACCCGGTACGATGACAACAGACAAAGGATCGATATGGATTTGACGGTTGTCAATGGTTGATGTAAGCTTAATTTCATTGAGTTTCTGTATGTTGAGATCCACATTTTTGCCACTAAGATCAATTTGTCCTTTGGGATGATCCGTACTCCCGTTAACACGGCCATTTAAAACAAACTTGCCCTTCATCCCTTGGACAAAATCTTCCAGGAACAGGGTGTCTCCTTTTAATGCAACATCAAAATCAGGGCTTTCTAAAAGTTTATAACCTCCCGGATCAAATATTCGAGCAAAGCCGGAAATATCGAGTCCGGAATTACCGTTAAGGATTTTTCCATGTTCTAAGGAAAAACGCCCGTTTGAAAACCGGATATTTACATCAGCCTTGCCGAACCTAATGTTCTCAAAACCCAGGTTTTCCCCGTTCAATCGAACATCCAAATCCGGCTCTTTCACCGTTCCAGAGACCTCTCCATTCATATTCATCCTGCCCAACACGCCGTTTATTCCAAAGCTCGTCATGACTTCAGTCAGATCGGAAGTTTCCAGTTTAAAATGAGCTGCCACCTGATGGGAAGAAACATCATAATTGCCGTTCATCTCAAACCGTGATCCGCCTGCACCGGCAGTCAGATTCTGAATGGAAACCCGCCCCTTTTTCATATCTGCCTGTGCATTCACATGGACATTAAGGGGTGAACGTCCTTCTCCGGCAGACAGTTTGTTTATATAAAGTTCAAGTACGGTTCTAACCCAAAGGTTGTTTGGATAAACACCTTTGCCTTCAAGCTCAATTTCAGCACTTGCGACGCCTTTAAAACCGGATATTCCCGGCGGCAAATCAGCAAGCTGCGAGTCTTTCTGATGAATGGAAAATTTGTAGAAGATTGCATCTAAATCAGGGTTTGAGGTTAACAGCCCCTCGGCAAAGGCCTTTTTAAAGTCCACATCACCTTTAATATTGAATCTACCCAAGGGAGTATATAAATATGCGTCGTCAATATTCAGAATTTTTTCTTTTAAACGGCAATTCAAATGAATCCGGCCAATCCTGTTTCCGGCAACCTTTCCTCCTTCGTAGCTAAGTATTAAATCGATATTGGGATTGTCTAACGCCCCCTTTAGGGTCGAATTCACCTGGACCGCTCCTGAAAAGTCGGATCCAAGCGTCATTAAATCCTTGACTTTGGAAAGAGAGGTCCGGCTTTTTAAACTAAGATCCAAAATGGGTTTGTCTGTAAAAAGATTTTCGATAGTTCCGGTGATGCTGGCATAAATACCATCCATATTCACGTCAAGGAGCAGTGCATCGATTCGGTCTTTTTGAACATCTGCTTTTAAGGATAATTGATCGATGAAGGTTCGAACACCTTTGCTATGAATCTCCCCCCCGGCAATCTGACAAACAAGCCGGCCGCTCTGTTTTAATAGATTCCCATCTTTGATCGTGAGGTTCACGTTTTGAAACACCACCTGATCTGTTTTGGTCTCGGCAGTTTCTTCGGCTGTACTGTACTGAATGAAACCATTGATCACTCTTAGCTGTCGGAGAACAATATTAAATGGCAAACCGCCATTTTTCCCAGATTCTGATGGTTTATCCCCTGGAGTGTAAAGTGCCTGAATTAGATTGAGGTTTCCGGAACGATCTTTAACCAAAGAAACATTTGGATTTTCCAGAAACAGGTCATGAACGGTCAATTCCCCTTTTAAAAGCCCGGTCCAGGATATGTGAATTGAAAATCGCTCCAATTCGATCAATTTATCATTTCCAGGTCCCCTTAACAGCAGATGGTTCAATTCCATTTTTCCGCCTAAAACGGAAAATCTGTTTTGGCTCCATGTTAACGTGCCGGGAATCGCCTGGTTCACCTTTGCCTGAATCCGCTGCCGAACCTGTTCTGTATTCAGGTAAAACTGAATCGCCAGAAGCGCGAGCAACACAACGGCAACTACCGAACCGATGCCGATTGAGACCCATTTAAAGTATTTCATAATGATCGTTCACCGATGACTCATTTTAGGAAAACAGAGTATAATGTATACATCTTTTCGCAGATAGATCCAAGTTTCAAATCTGTTTTATCTGTTTTAATATTTTTGGTTAGGTAAGGAGTAGCAGAAGAATTCAGGTCAAGAAAAAAAGATAACTCTTTAGCCTTTTGAAAACATTACCGCTTCAGGTATGATTAAATTTTTGCTGAAAGATCACGCCAAAGGCGGATAAAACTCGTGAATAAGGGCTCGTAATGAAAGAACCCGTCCGGGCTATTAATAAAGGTCTCTGCTTTAACTGGGGGTTTCATCCATAAAGTTAAATCACTTATGGTTCTTTCAAAACGATCCCTAATCCACTCAGACAGCTTCCAGCCAAAAATTTAATCATACCTGAAGCTCCTTTGAAATCGATTTGTTTCAAAGCACTAAAATATTAAAAAAAAGAATGATGCCCTGTAATTTAACGTCGCAGATCTTTTTTATTGACTTTGTGCGATGGAATTGATGAATTTTATAATATTTTAACAGAAAAATGGTGAGCTTCATAAGCATATGTACGTGTTCCGTATTGGTAAAATGTTTTTTTCATGTTATGCTCATGAATATGAAAGGCAAAACAAATTGTCTGCATGGAATTGGCATGGATACAATTTGGATTTTTCCAACCGAAAAGTCCGGTTTTTCCCGGAAAATACCATTGAAAGGTGGAACTCATGAGAGCTTCTATGAAAATTGTTTTTATTTTAATGTTTGGTTTTTCGCTAACTATGGCAACAGGGTGTGCGCCGACACTGATTTCCATCAGCACCCCTGAAATTCAAACTGTCGAGAATTCTTATTATACCACCCAATTTGAACCTTTGGCAGAAGGTAAAAATTATTTCGATGGTTTTCGTCTCAAGGTGGTAAACAAGACCCGTAAAGATCTTGAAATCGATTGGAATAAAACCCGTTATCTTTATAACGGACGCGATATAGGGGTTTTTGTATTTAAGGGAATTAAGCCTGAAAACATTAAAAACTCAACCATCCCACCGGACACCATTCCTTCGGGGCAATCCTTAACAAAAGACATCTCGCCATTGAAACTCGTGGCCCGAGAGCCCCTCACCGGCAAGGGTGCTAAGGCCGGCAAAATTACATCCGGCCCAATTCCAAACGGTGAAAATGGTATTTTCTTGTTTATCAGACAAAATGGCAACACGATCAAAGAAAAAATGGCCGTCAAAATAACGGAAAAGGAAGTCCAATAGTAAAGATCCGAACCCATCGAAGACCCCGTCGCCCATAAGCGACGTTTATCAATGACCCGATTCAAAAAAATATCTCTCTGGATAACCGCCTGTTTTATCTTCTGTGCTGCGCTTATTTTCATCTTGATTTTATCTGCAGATAAACTCATCAATCAAAAACAGATTTTAGATAAAATCCAGGCCGGTGTTTCTGAAGCCATCAACGGCCAAGTAGCCTTTCAACGCATTCATGTTGCTTTTTTTCCGCGACCTCAACTCGTTGTTCGACAGTGCCGATTTTCCATCCCCGAAACAATCAAGGGAACTGTCGTATCCCTGTCCATCTATCCGAAACTATTACCCCTTATCATGGGAGAGTTTCAAAATTCCAAAATTACGTTAAACACGCCTGACATTGAAATTTATCTCAACCGAAAGCCGGAATCAAAAGACAAACATCTCAATTCTTTCTCTTTGGGAACCGTTGAAGAAAAAGTGGGCGCCGTTTTAGGCGTTGTATTATCAAAAACACCAGGGCTGCGTGTACAGATAAAACAAGCTCGGTTGAATATTCTCAAAGAAAAAAAGGCCGTCTTTTGGTTAAAAAATATCAACGCCAGTATCAATGTTTTAAAAGACCATATCAGCTTGAACATGCGTTGCGACGCCAGTCTCTGTAAAAATATTTCTCTAAAGGGGGCTGTTTATTTGTATAAAGACAGGCTGTTGTTGTCCCTTGCAAATCTCAAATTAGACTACCCTCGGCTTAATTTATCCGGCAAATTGGATATCCATCGCGCCTTGCCGGCAACGTCGCCAAAGGTCAATTTGGAACTGATGGGAAAAGATGTGGATGTCGGTTCAACCCGGAAAGCGGTTCTGGATCTGGCAGGAGAAATTCCCGTCGTTAATGACATATTTAAGATTGTAAAAGGCGGAAAAGTTCCCCTTATTCAGTTCACTTCCCATGGAAAATCAATGAAAGAACTGGGAGAATTGGAAAACATCACCATCAAAAGCAACATAACAAGTGGTGAGATTTTTGTTCCCGAAGTCGATTTGGATTTGACGGATGTTGCAGGAGATGTGACGATCTCAAAAGGTATTCTGAAAGGCAAAAACCTTAAAGCACGTATGGGGACCTCGAAGTGTCTTGACGGAAGTTTGGACCTGGGACTTGAAGGTAAAGATGCGCTGTTTCATCTTGATCTAACCCTCGGGGCTGACCTGTCACAACTGCCTCCCATCTTGAAACGTGTGGTTCATAATGAGGCCTTTATTAAAGAGAATTCTCTGGTTGACAACGTAAAAGGAAGGGCAACAGGTAGGCTTGTTTTGGGAGAAAGCTTGGCATCGATCAATGTGTTCGTGGACGTATCTCAATTCAATCTGTCTGCAAATTACCGGCAATTACCACATCCTTTGACAATTAACGACGGTCGATATTTTATGGAAGGGAACACATCCTCTTTAAAAAATGCGAGCGGTAGTATGGGGAATTCGACGTTTACCGAAGTTTCCGGACAAATGAACTGGGATGACATACCTCAACTGAAAATCGCGTCAGGAAGGGCGAAAATTGATTTGGAAGATATATATCCGTGGTTGTTGTCCTCTAAAACAATCGCTGAAAAGCTTCAAGATCTGAAAAATGTCAAAGGTATTCTGGCATTATCTTCTATGAGTCTAAACGGCCCGTTTTTAGAACCGATAAATTATCAGTTTCAAATAGCCGGTGAGGTTCGAAATCTGACTTTAGACTCACCGCTGCTGCCGGGATCTTTAGCAGCTCCTAAAGGAAAGTTTAGCATAACTTCTGAAAATATTTCAATGACTGATGTTCAAACCCGTATCCATGATACATCTTTGAAAGTCTCCGGAACCATAAAAGATTATCTGAAAGAGTTAAGCGGTATTGATATGACATTCCAGGGAGAAATAGGGCCGGATTTGACCCGATGGGCTGAAGACGCTTTTAACATATCGCCAATCCTCCGATTAAAGCCACCGATATCGGTTTCAACGGCACATCTGACCTGGAACAATCAACACCACACCGCTTTTTCAGGAGATCTGTCTATAAAGAAAGGGCCTAAGATTACTACAGATTTTTCAGTAAACCCTGAAAAGTTGACCATCGAGAAACTGATCATCCAGGATCAAGTGTCCAATGCATCCATTAAACTCGGTCAAAAAAACCGGATCATGGATGTTTTATTTACCGGAAATTTACAAAAAGAAACCCTGGATAATATTATAGAAAAAAATGAAATTCTTAAAGGACAAATTAAAGGAGATTTGTATGCGCACGTGCTTTTGGATCAACCCTTGCACTCAACTCTTAAGGGTGAACTTACAGTAAAAGATTTTATCTTTCCAAGAAAGACAAAACCATCGCTTGTCATAAACGACCTTTTTTTGACAGCAAAAAAGGACATTCTTCAAGTTAAATCAGCCAAGTTGGCATTGGCAGATAACTCGTTTGATCTTAAAGGAAATGTGAACTTGTCGGCTGCTGCACCCATATTGGATATGGAATTATTTGCGAATGATTTAAATTTGGATCAATTGAAGCAGGATTTGGATAATAACACTAAAAAAAGCCACAATCAAACCGCTGAAAAATCATGGGCGTATCCGATTCGGGGTATGGTAAAAGTAAAAATTGAAAACTTAACTTATAATGCTTTAACATGGAAACCCTTTGAGGCTGATATTCGTTTTAACGACAAGGCAGTAGCAGTTTCCATTACCGATGCCAATGTATGCGGTATAACAACTTTAGGAATTTTGGAAATAACGCCCCAAGAGATAACCATCGATCTAAAACCGTCTGCCCAAAATCAAGCGCTAAATCCCAGCATCCGATGCCTTTCAGATAAATCCGCGAAAATTGTCGGAAACTTTAACCTTGAGGGAAACATTAAAGCAAAAGGGACCGCCCAAACATTGAAGCAGAATATAAATGGTGATTTAAAGTTATATGCCTCAAAAGGCCGTTTCCACGCCGGCAGGAGTCTCAGAATATTGATAAAAATCTTCAGCATTCTTGATGTCACCGAAATATTCAAAGGAAAACTGTCAAATCCCGAAACCGATGGATTTGCCTACAACTCCATCCGTGCTAAAGCTGATATCAAAAATGGAAAACTAGTGTTGAATGAATTGATCATCGACGGTAGCTCCATGAACATCGTGTGTCAGGGGTATATTGATGTGGTCAATAAGCGAATGGATGTGACTGCCCTGGTCGCTCCTTTAAAAACCATCGACTTTTTTATTAAAAAAACACCTCTGATAAGAGACATCCTGGGGGATTCTCTTATCTCCATTCCTGTTGGAATAAAAGGCCATCTGGAAAATCCGAGAGTTACGACACTTCCACCTTCCAAGGTGGAATCGGGATTATTGGATATTATTAAAAGAACACTCCAGCTTCCAGTTAAAATTATTCAACCCATTCCCCCTCCTGAAGAGAGTTATTAGCTTTTTTTTGAGTTTGTCATGAAAAATAACCATTTAAGCACACCCTGAAACTCCGAAACTTTTGAAAGGTAAATGCACTCGCTGATGCCGACTATATCCCGAATTTAAATTTAGATTGAAAAACTTGATAAACTTATTTATTGTACATCAATAAACTAAAATGAAACCTGTTATAGACAAAAGGAGACTTTAAATATGAAAAGGCGGCTCATCGTTATTTTGACCATCATCACCATTATCGCAGCCCTTATCACTCCTGTAAATGCGGAAGAACCTGTTAAACAGCAGCTTCTCATAGACCAGGCGAGGATTATTTTTAAAAGTTTCATGATTGATAAGAACATGGCTTGGTTCCGCGAACACATGCATAAGGCCAAAGGATTTTTGATCATTCCGGAATTGCTCAAAGGTGGTTTTTGGATCGGCGGCTCCGGAGGACGGGGCGTGCTTGTTGTAAAGGATAAAACCACAGGAGACTGGAGCCAGCCGGCCTTTTATACCATTGGATCGTTGAGTTTTGGCATTCAGTTCGGCGGTGAAAAGTCGGAAATTATCATGATTATTTTCACCCAAAAAGGACTGGACAGGCTGTATTCATCCTCTTTTAAGTTCGGCGGTGATGCCTCCATCGCTGTAGGACCTGTGGGCGGAGGTGCCAAAGCCGATGTCATGACGGACTTCGTTTCTTTCGTACGTTCCAAGGGCGCTTTTG
>CAXMTB010000154.1:0-7846 GCA_964195835.1 uncultured Nitrospinaceae bacterium
AGATGTACACTGGACATGTTGAGTCAGATTTTGTATTACAAAACTCAAGATGTTGGCAAGATATCATTCTTTTTTATTGCAATTAAGAAATCAATGAGTAAACGTTGTTTCCGATGATAATTCATTGTATGACCTTTATTCCTCCCCGATATTCTTTTTACCTCAAAAAATAACTTTTTAAGTTATGCACCAGTTTAATTAATTACTATCAAAAGATTTCAGCCGTAAAGCTTTCCCATTTTACAGATCACTATCATTTGTTTCTTTCATATAAAAGAGGTACAATTTTTGCTTTTCATTTCAAGATCTGATTTTTTATATTAACAGCAATAACAAAACATAAAGGGACAATCGGTACTAAAACGAATCAACAGGTATGACCCTAAAAAACTTCCCGGTATGGTTCTAAAGGATATCTTCAAGAAATTTAAGATACGGGTAAAAGCGGAAGACATTAAAAAAATATATATCCGTTCACCGCTTAAATCTGTTTCCCTGGTAGGGCTGATCTTAACGTGTGTAGTTCTGGCCTCCTATATGGTGTATCTGGATATGGTTGTCCGCCAGAAGTTCGACGGAAAACGATGGTCATTGCCTGCCGTGGTGTATGCCCGTCCGCTCGAACTTTTCAAAGGGCGTGCCATCACCGCCGATCAGCTGGAGGAGGAACTGCTGCTCGCAGGCTACCGCAGGGAGAGCGAAGTAAAAGATCCCGGCGGCTATGAGCGAAGGGGAGAAACCATCCGTCTGGTCAGCCGGAATTTCCATTTTGCTGACGGGTTGGAAAAATCGCAGCCGCTGATCGTCTCTTTTGCCGGCAACCGAATTGATAGGATCAGCCGCATCGACAGCGGCGAGAATCTTCCCCTGGCGCGTCTTGATCCGGGCCGGATCGGCAGCTTCCATCCTCGCCGGCATGAAGACCGAATCTTAATCACAAAAGAGGAACTGCCTGCAATGCTGATCAGGACCTTGATTGCGGTGGAGGATAAAAAGTTCTCATCTCATTTCGGCCTGGACCCGCTTGCCATCCTGCGAGCCGCCTATACCAATCTCCGGGCCGGCTCGACCATACAGGGGGGAAGCACTCTTACCCAGCAACTGGTGAAAAATTTCTTTCTGACCAACGAACGGACCCTGTGGCGCAAATTCAACGAAGCGGCGATGGCGCTCCTGCTTGAATCGCACTACAGCAAGGATGAAATCCTCACCGCTTACGCAAATGAAATTTTTCTCGGTCAGGACGGTGGAAGGGCGGTGCACGGTTTTGCCCTTGCTGCCCAGTTTTATTTTCGTAGAGACCTGAGAGATCTTAAAGCCGATCAGATTGCCGTGCTGGTCGGTATGGCAAAAGGACCCTCCTATTATGATCCTCGTCGTCATCCCGAACGCTGCCTGAAAAGAAGGGCGGTCATCCTAGAAGTCATGCGGCAAGAGAGCATCATTATTGATGATCAATATCAGCTGGCCATGGCAGCTGAGCTTTTAGGCACCAGCAGGGTGATGAGCGGATTCAACCGTTTTCCGGCATTTCTCGATCTGGTTCGTCGGCAACTCAGCCGCTACTACCATGAAGAAGACTTGACCTCCGACGGTCTGAAAATTATGACCACCCTTGATCCCCTGGTCCAGAAACAGGCAGAGCAGCAACTGGCCGAATCTCTGGAGGAGTTGGAAAACCAGACAGAGAGCAAGGACCTGGAAGGTGCTGTGGTGGTAAGCGCCCGGGAAAATGGCGAGATTCAGGCCGTGGCTGGCGGCCGCAAACCTTTGCATTCCGGATTTAACCGAGCCCTTGACGCCAGGCGTCCGGTTGGCTCATTAATCAAGCCCGCAGTTTTTCTTACCGCCCTAAGAAACGGGTATACTTTGGCTAGTCCGCTGGAAGATACGCCAATCAGCCTGGCCAATCAAGGAAACGACCGGTGGGCGCCTGACAACTTCGACCACAAGCACCATGGCCGGGTCTCTCTAATGGAAGCACTGGTTTTTTCTTATAATCTGGCCACAGTGAAGGTGGGTATGAATGTGGGCGTAGACAAGGTGGTACAGACGGCCAGAATGCTTGGAGCCGAAGGTGAACTGGCCCCCTATCCATCCTTTCTGCTCGGCGCAGTTTCTATGTCCCCACTGGAGGTGGCCCAGCTTTATCAAACCTTTGCCAGCGAGGGTTTTTATGTGCCGCAGCGAGCCATCAGCAGCGTGATGGGACCTGACAACAGGTTGCTAAAGCGTTATGGCCTTTCGGTGGAACAACGGTTTAATCCGCAGCATATCTTTCTGATCAACACTGTTCTGCAAAGGGTTATGAGCGAGGGTACCGGCGCTTCGATTTCCCGTTATCTGCCGGCCTCACTTCTGACAGCCGGCAAGACCGGCACCTCAGACGATCTGCGGGACAGCTGGTTTGCCGGTTTTACCGGTGACCGGCTGGCGGTCGTCTGGCTGGGATCGGATGATAACAAGAGCATCGGTCTCACCGGCTCCTCCGGCGCCCTGGTAGTCTGGGGCAGATTGATGGCTGGATTGGATATCAAGCCACTTGATCTGAGGGAACCGCCAGGATTAGAATGGGCCCGGGTGTATTCCAGTGATTATGGTCCGGATAGCAGGTATAAAGATAGAAGCGAGTTGTTGCCGTTTGCGGAAGGCACCATTCCGTCCGGCGCATTCGGAGTCTCATCCCCTGCTTTGCCTGGAAAGAAGCTCCGAAGACCGGGCCTGCTGGAACGGTTGCGAAAATGGTTTCCCTGGTGAACATTCACAAGGGTGTGCAGAAAAAAGGGGAAATTTTGCATCACGCGGCGGCTGGGTGTTGTTTTTCCGTATACAGGGAGGAAGCTATACAGATCATGTTAACAAACAAAATCTTGTGTCATCTTGTAAGGATGTTATTACTGCTGCTTATGGCGGCGGTCCTGTTGATGTACGGCTGCGCCGGCATCACGCCTGTTGAGGAAGAAGTCACTTCGACACCGGTGGCAGAACTGCTGAGTGATGCTGAACAGGCTCTGCAAGGAGGAGATTACAGTCATGCCGAACTCCAACTGGAACGGGCCCTGCGGGTAGCCCCTCGCAACGGCCAGGTCTGGCACCTCATGGCAAGAATTCGATATGGACAGGGGGATTACGGTCAGACAGTGCAGTTCTGTCTCAAATCCAACACCCTTACCGGCCATGACCGTGTCCTGGAAAGACAAAACTGGATGCTGCTGGAAAAGGCGTATACCATGCTGGGCGAGACGGGAAAGGCCGAGGAGGCTCGATATAAGGCGTCAACTATCTGAAAGTTGAGTTGAGCAGAGCACTTCTCCGACTTTTTACGTTTTTGGTCGAGGTCTTCTTCTGTTACAGTAACCAAAGAAATCACCCTGATGTTGCTTTTATGACGAGCAAAATAAAATTTATGGAGACAGACAAAAATCCTTAGACGTGACTATGATGAAATAAAAGTAAAATTTGGGGACTACTATAAGAATGCGGGACATGAAGACTTAATACTATGGGCATCGGGATTATTTCGATACATATCAGACGAAACAGTCTTAAATATTCTGAAAGGAATAGGTGAGCAGTATAAAAATTCAGGGCGTGATATCTTCAAAATAATTGAGTTGATTCGCTACTATGAAGACTTAATAAGCAAGCCAAAATGAAAGAATATCAAAAACAGCTTATAATAATGTCTGCTATCCATCGTCACTCGTGAGTCATTCCTGAAGTATCAAGATTGCCAGTGGATATGTTGACTGGTGTTTAGCAATCCAAAACTTAAGATGTTGGCAAGCAATGTGGACTTTACATAAAGCCGTCTTCCTAACACATTGTGGCACTTGATTTGATGCAACCTAACCTGTTATATTTAATAATATAGTTCTTACCATAATTATCAACCTCTAACGGAGTCTACTCCAGTGAGAGAGGTGTTTTTAAAAGTGCCAACTTAAGGCCTCCGATGGGTACTATCCCTGCGGAGGTTTTTGCGTCTTGAGAGGCATTATTCTGAAAGTACAGTTAATAAGAAAATCAAACAGGGAGGAGGACTATGAAAAAGCTAATTGGGGTACTTGGATTTTTACTGGTTTTTGCTGGAACCTCAATGGCGGGGACTGCAGAAGAAACAGAGTGTGACGACGCTGGACTCACTGGCGCGCCCTTGAATCTGTGCAATGCCTATTGCGAGACCATGGATTGCGACAGTGATACCCCCAACGCATCAGATGAGCAGTGCATTAAGACAGCTGAAAAGTTTGCTGAAAAAACAGGAGATTCCCCCCATGCAATGACACGGACCAAGCAGACATAGACCTTAACGGTCTCGGAGACGCGTGCGACTGCCCGTGTTTCAACACACAATCATTGTATCAAAGAGTCGACAGGATGTTAGACCTTTATTGGCAGGAAGAGAGTTGCAACGCAACAGTAATATATGAGTACGGGGTGAGTGCAGCCATAGTATTAAGTAACACTCGAAACGATGAGTCCCATATTTTTGTGGTGGATTTCTATTCTTTGTATTCTCCTTCCGAAAATGTTTGTTACATTAAGACCCACGATGCCTCAACGGGAACGATGACAAATATTTATGCCGATAGATCCGGCCTTACATACACGCAAGCCGCCGCCTGTGCAGAGGGTATTAGAACCGTGTGTACCGAACTGGGGAATTAGTAGGGAAGGAATAAGGGTCAGGGAGAGCGGATTATGATTCTCCCTGACCCATTTCGGCATTTAAGTCTACGCAACCAAAAAATCCAGGCACACCACTCCGTACCCATCGCCTCCACCGCACAACATATTCCCCAATCCTGACCCGTCAGCACCATGCTCATAAAGCCGGGCAATATGTTTTTGGCATCTGGCAATGGTTTGAGTTGCTACCCAAATCATAAAATTGTTTGGCGGAATCAAAACTTCCACGAGTTTCAATGTCTGCTATCAATCTATAGTCGTGAATGATTCCTAATGTATCAAGATGTATGATGGATATATTGAGTCAGAAAATGAAAATCAAAACTCAAGATGTTGGCAAGTTATCTTGGGTTTCTAAATTGAAAAAACAGAGCCATTTCTGGAACCCCATTTTGTTTTAGAGGACGGTAAACACACCTCAAGCTAAAATGTCTTGACCCGAAGGACATCCGTCTCTATATATTCAAAAATACGAAATTATTATCAACATTAACTTAGAAAGGCAGAGGAGGTCGACACATGGACGCGAGAACCGACGCTCGTTTTATTTCTTTAACTCTTGCATGTATTCTGGGTGTTTTTATTTGCTTTTTGTCGGCTCATGCAGCAGTAGGGGCTGATCTTGCGAAACAAATCGAAAAGGATTTAAGGGCTGTTGAGCGAAAAATTGTTACTGCTCCCAGTAAAGCTGAAACAGAACTTGAGGCGGTAAAAAATCTTTTCAGCCAATTACAACAAGAATCTCCCAACCATCCAAAACTTTCTGCATTTGCTCAGAAGATCGATAAATTGGATTCCAAGCTGGCCAAAAGATTAGGAAGGGATGTCAAGCCTGTATCAGGGAACTCTGGTCAAACGGGCTCAGCCGCAAAACCTCCTGCAAAAGAGATCGTAAAGAAAGAGAAGGACACTGCCTCAGAGAACGTTGAAAAGCTTCCCGGTGGTGTAACCAGTCGTCTAAAAAATATGAATTCTGAAATGGACAAAGCTGAAAAGTCCCTGGCAAAAGGGAGCGGCTCGGCTTCTGATCGTGCAACACGCGCTGAACAATACCTCAAGCGAGCCCACGGCTATAAAGATGAAATCGAGAAGAAGTATGCCGGCCAGTATTCCGAGGATCATCCCGATGTGGCTACCGCCTATGATCGCCTTGACGATCTGGCGGCTACTGTAAAGTCTACCGGTCAGGAAGCGGCGGCGGCAGAAGAGGCGGCGCGTCAGGCTGAGCAGACGCGGCAGGCCAAGGAGGCTGCCGCGGCCAAGGCGGCAGCTGATGAGAAAGAGGCAAGAGAACAGGAAGCCGCTGCCTCTGCACAACAGGCCGAAGAACTTTGCCAGAGCTGGAAGAAACGACTCGATGTCTACGCGGAGGGCGATAAAGCCATGTATCGTTGTGTCGGTGGTAGTGACGACGAAATGCCCCAGTGCAAAACCTGGAACGACGAGGCTGTCGCTCTGCTGGAGAAATACGATCAGTCCCCTGTTGCTGCTGAACCATGCGGCGCCATTCGTTCGACCTTGAGCGATGTCAGGAGGTATCTGGAAAATTTTGCTCCTGTTTATGAGCGTTATGCCAAAAAAATGGAGGCAGCCCAAGCCAACCTGGGAGAATTTCTGTTTTCTACGACGCCCATTGATCCGAAGAATCCAACCAACCTCGCAACCACCTTCAAGGCTGGCGACTTTATTTATGGATTAATCCGCACCCAAAAACCTTGGGCGGAAATTTACCAGAACAGGAACAGCGCCAATGTCATGGTTAATGTCAAAATCGATGGGCAAAAAATCCATGCCCAGTTTGTGAATCTAAAAAAGCCGGAACTACTAAATCAACAATATCTCATTTTTGAAATTGCTCCCAACCCTGGGAAAATGACGGCTTATGGCAACCCGGATGTTGAGTATGGCAAGTCAACCGCTACTATGCGACAGGGGCCGAATGAACTTACTTTTCACCTCGGGCAACTTGGACCTGGGAGCCATACCATGGAGTTCGAGATCCAATATTACGGCACGATCTGGGCTGCTGGGTCTCTGACTATCCAAGGCGATGATTTTTCTTCCTACGCCGAATTGCACAAAAAAATCGCAACTGGGGTGGCCAAATCGGTGATCTTGCCTCCGGCGCAGATGGTGAATAAGAAGCTTGCAGCCGAGATGGAGGATCTCTTGAAGAATGCTGGCTGGACAAAGGTCTACCGCCTCAACATTGTGGACAAAGATTGGTGGATCGACCGCGTCAGCGGTGGGAACAGTCCGGTGAAGTCTCGCCACATAGCTGCTGCCGTTATCACAAGGGGAGACGACGGCAACTATTTCTATAAGGTCTGCACTTTTCACCAGGACAAACTCATCACTGGTGCTTTTAGCGAATTGTACCTTAGCCACCAGGGAGATCCTGTGCCAATCCCGAAAGAGAATATCGACAAGTAGGACATTAAGCGATATAGGGTGGGGTCATCACGGCTCCACCCTTTTTTATCAATTTCAAAATTCCTGCTATCAATTTACACTCGTGAATAATTCCTAAAGTTCAAGATTGCCAGTGGATATATTGAGTCAGGTTTTGTCTGACAAAACTCAAGATGTTGGCAAGACATGTTGACTTCATTGTATAGCATTTTCCTCACAAATCAATTACTTGATAATTCTATCTAATCTATTATGTTAATTTGATAATCTTACGATATAATTATATTAACCTCTTATTAAGGAGAAAACTCGAATGGGAGGGGTAATTGTGGTAATCCATATTAATGCCTTCATGGGAAAATTTCCCTTGGAGGCTTTTGTATTTTGTGCATCACTAAAATTATCGAAATTTAAGGAGGAAATTGAATGAAAGCTAAACATTTAGTTACATTCGGTCTTGCTGTGCTGATGGCGGCCAACGTGGCTTGGGCGAAAGAGCCGCCCAAGATGAAGATGACCACAGAAGTCCCGCCCGGGATCGCGACCCCGAACAAACTGGAGACCTCCCTCGGAACCCTGACCTCCGTCGATGGTGTGCCTGACGCGGAAACGACTCAGAAGGTTTACGATAACCTCGATCTAAATCGTGCCACGGAGGCGTTCCTGAACGGTCTGCCGATCGCTTCGATGTATGCGTTGAAGAAGGGTCTTCTGGAGCTCGGTCCCGCCAACACCACGGCCG
>CAXMTB010000155.1:0-7763 GCA_964195835.1 uncultured Nitrospinaceae bacterium
TAACTTCTTCTCATCATGCTTTATCAAAAAACGCCGATCTAATTGCGCCTAACTTTATATCTCACTGCGGGGTTCGCTAGAAAACTTAGGTCTTTGTTCTAAGACCTGAATGATTGCTTTACAAATTACATCAGCTTTAACCTTGAGGGCTTGGTGAATATTTTTGGGCAGGTCTGAATCGGTTGATTCATCTTTATTATCTTGTTGGGAAGGGCTTTCTTTATGATTTTCTTTTATCTTTTCTTCTTTAGATTGGGACTTAAAACTATCTTCTGTTGTATCGTTATCTTCGTAGAAATCATTTTCATCATCTTCAAATTCAGGTTCTGTTTTAGCAGATAATGGTCTTATTCCCATACGGCCAAGAAGTTCCCAAAGAGGTTCAAGGGCTTTTTCGGGATCTGCATAATAGCAGCTTTCCCGTATCCTGAAGAAATGCCAACCGCATCTTTCCAGTTTTCGCTGTCTCTCCATGTCAGCAGTGTACTCATCAACGCCATGCCAAAAGTCGCCATCACACTCTACTGCAAGTTGAGACTTTTCACCTTGAATCACTAAATCTATTCTTTTGCCAGCAAATTCATATTGAGGAACGACCCTATATTCGCTACCTGCTATTTGAAGAGCAACATCTACTTCAAACCAGCTATCGAAAGGAGGTGGAGCTTTTTCGATAGATCTATTGGCCCGATATGCCCTTTCTCTTAATTCTTCAGCATTTTCGCCTAACGCCTGTGATATCTGGCTTATCGGATTCAAAAAATATTGGAGAAGTCGCCTTCTAAAACATTTTTCGCTTAAGTGATTTGTTGTTGAAGAATAAAAGAGCCACATCTGGTCCTTTGCACGACTTGCAGCAACATTAAATCTTCTCTGGTCTGAAGCTTTGGCCATTACACCAATCATTTCATTTGGGGCGGCAACCATGCTCAGGAAAATAATATCTCGCTCATCGCCCTGAAAGCTATATGGATTTCCACAAATAAGCCGACGATTCTCCATTTCTTCAGCCCCAATTCTCTGGAGTAATTTTTCTTCAATGTGATAAGCCTGGGCTTCACCCTGAAGAACTATAACACCCATGGTCATGTCCTGGTAGCGATCGTCCTTACAGCATTCTTCAATAGCATCAACCAGTGCCTCCGCTTCAGGCCGATTAATTACCCGATTCCCAATGCCTTCCCGGTAGCCATTCTGGACTGCCACAGCTTTGAGAGGCTCTAACCTGTCAGGAGGATATTGGCGAAGCGGAATAAGAGGGTCGGTGCTGTAACAAAGATCATTGCTGAAGCGGATTATTTCAGGCATGCATCTGAAATGTTCCCGGAGACTAATTCTATTACTGAAACGAATGCGACCATGGTCGAAAAGACTGCTTTCTACATCAAAAGAGTCTGCATGGCTGAAGTCATAAAGGTAATTTCTCATTAATTGCTGAACATGTTCCCGGTTTATACCAACGGCTTCGGGGCTGATCTGTTTGTCATCTCCGACTATGAGAACTCGTTTTCCAAGGTATAATAATGGAAGGCCTTCTGGGCCGCACTGTGAAGCTTCGTCGACAATAATTACATCGAATATACCGGCACCTGCGTCAACGGTTTCATAAACACGATGTAATGGCATAATCCAGGCCGGGACTGCATCTCTACATTCATTTAGATGTCGCTGGGCGTTCTTTCTGTGAGTATGGGCATGCTTCCCTGTGCCTTTACCTAATTTTTTCATTGCCAGCTGCCAGGACATCAAATGCCTTCGGTGGACTTCTTCCATTCTTGCAAAGCAAAACTGCCAAGCCTTTACAGCTGCAAGTTTTGCAAGGTCATCTCTGATCTCTTCGTCAAGCCTTTTTGAATGCCTTTCAAGGCTTTCCAGATCGGCCCTAAGATAATCTACCAACCAACTTGAACCTTGACCCCACGCCCACGCCCTGTCTAACTGCTTAAGCCTTTCCGCCCATTGCTGTGTATCGCTGCAGCGGGTTAAATTCCCAGCGAGACCCGGGGCTGTTTCAGCAAGTTTCCCAATTATTTGACTTTTTTTTCTTAGATCTTCAGCGCGTTTGCAAAGTTCCTGAGCTTCTTCAAGCAATTTACAATACGCATCGATATCTCTGTTCCGAAAAGCTTTGGAAATTTTACCATTTATAGGATGAGCTTTTTTCTGCGCTGCAAGTGCTGAAAGCTTATTTTGAATCTGTATGAGTAATTTGCTTATTGAGTGATAATTTATTTGAGCTATAGCAACTCTGCAGTACTCCGAAAACAAATTCAATGAAGCCCTATCTTCCCATCGGGGATAGCTTAACCCACTAACCTGTTCCAAAGCCTCTTTTACTATTTCACGTTTATCATAAAGATTAATGATGCTTTTCAGAGCCTCATGCAATTCGTCTATTTCTGCAACCTGAATGGGGAGTCGACCATCATGTCTTTTTGCCTTTCCAGACCAAAGAGACCATATATAATCCAGATGCTGCTCCACTGTAAGGAAATCAATTAGCTTCTGAAGCGTATCAATTCCATTACATTCTAAACCATCAACTTTGACTTTACCTATCAGACTACCATGCTCACGAACTGTTTTTGGTTTGAATATCCATATACCTGCACCTCCGCCTTGCTCAAAATGTTTTTTTAGAGCTTTGGCGTCATGAAGGAGCTTTTTCCTGTCCATATTTTGTGGTATGGAAACATCAAATGCATCAACTTGAGCCGCAAGACCATGCAAACCCTCAGCGTATTGCTCTGACAACTTTAGCAATTCTTTCCAAGGAGTATCTCGGTCGGTTAACACATCATAAAGAGCCTTTCCAATCCAAGGCATGGGTCTTTGACGAATACTTTCAGACTCCGCCGCAAGTTCGGAAAGACCTTTAAGCAAAGGCTCTATCTTCTCTTTACCCGCATGCATTAAGGCTTTTCCTACAGAACTGCCAAGAAGTCCTTTACCACTCTTTGCCTTTTCTCGGGCTAAAGCCTCTTTCTGAAAAGCAACCCGTAAGTCTTTTCCAACAGGAAGCTTCTTTGATGTATCAGGCAACAACAGACTCAGATCTTTTTCAGTTTCATGGTCAAGCTCAACAATTTCTCTACATAAACGGCTTAATTCCTCCTTAGACAGAGGTAAAGAGTCTTCAACAGAAATAGTATCAGTAAACCATGAATACAGTTCTTCCTCTTTTTTGAGCGTTCTTGCTATATGGGCAGCTGTGCCAGTATAACAACCGTTAGCAACCCTATGGCTAAAGGTCTCTGATTCCCTAAGCGCCGTTATTTTATTATCCGTTTCTGCTTTATCTGTTCGGTTGGCCTGTATCCGACTATCCAGAGTCTTTATTTGAAGACCATTGAATATCTCTTCCCGTCTATCAAGACGTGTCAGAATACCAGCAACACTTTTCTCAAGGGATTCTCTTTCTTCTGTCCCCTGGCCAAGAAGGTTAATGCAAAGAGGTTTTATATCTGGAGGTAGTTTTTCATGAAGAACATGCAAGGCGCGAGGGGTTTTTGCTGTAACAAGAACGCGTTTGCCGGTAGCTAATAAATGACAAATGAGATTAGCGATGGTATGTGTTTTACCAGTACCAGGAGGTCCTCGAACTATCACACCTTTCTGTCTATCCAGTGTCTGTATTATTCGGCGCTGTTCATAATTTGAAGATAGAGGAAATAAAATTTCCCCATCAACTGGTTCGATAGAAACTGCTCCACCTCCCGTTGCTTGATCTCTGTTTTTCTCAGGAAGATCCTCGCAGAGATCCAGAAACTCATCAGGAATATTTCCACCAGCCTCAATTTTCTCTTTCATTGAAGCGAGAAGCTGTTCAAGACCACGCATGGATCTTTTTCTGAGGATCAAGGCAGGAGCATACTCTACAAATGGTTTTTTTGTTGAAGATCGTTGTTTAGGCTCTATCTGATCAGGATGATATTCACCTTGTCCACTGTCAGCCAGAGAATTTGCAATCGAAGTGAGAACAGCATCAATACTTGCCCGGTCCCAAAGATTCGCCCCTATGGCTTTACGACCATTTTCAACAAGCTGACGGACATTTTGTGGCTGATCTTGTACATCAAGCATGTCAAGCTCAATGTCAACTTGGTCTCCATCAGTAGCTTGTTTTACAGTAAACTCTCCAAGATGTGGCTCAAATTCAAGCGATGCTTTGGAAACAATGATGTGTCTTTTAACATCATGACCGCTCGAGGTTCTCCATTTAAAAAGGCCTATACAGAAAATCAATTCATACTGTTCCCCAAGTTTCTGCTGTTCCTGGTAGATGTGAAATAGATCGGCATAAACTTTCTGAACGGAGTCATATCGGTTATATAGCTCTGTCCAGGGTATCCAGTATTTTTCAAGATAATCATCCCAAGACTCTTGTATTTCTGGATAATTCTCAAGATATAGAGTATCGACTACTGTAAATTCTTCTCCTGTCTCGGGGTCATCTTCCGTGCGCTCAACAGAAATTGAATCATACAATTCCGGCAGGTCTTTAGTGTTTCTCAAAGTTTCCTGTTTAACCCAGTCAGCACATTTTTGCGGAATCATAGGTAATTCCGGCTCCTGAAATTTCTTTACCCCAATCCATATTTCATCGTCATGTTCTTCCTCTTGGCTCCATGCTTGTGTAAAACAATATTTTGGTTCACGAGGGATTTTATGAATCCAGAGAATTTTCCTATAGTCGTCTAAAGTTCTAACAATCTTCGTATTAATCCTTGTGAGGGTGGACAGGTATTCGACAAGACGAATTATTTTTTCAGGCGTTTTTTTGTCTTTATCGAGCATGGCTAATGATTTGAAGGGGTTGGTTTAAAATTAATTTTATTCTGCTCAGCATACAATTTGTAATGGCCTTACAGAAAGAGCAGGTAGTTGATTTTTATAATACCTCCATTTAGATATCTAATCGGTATCAATCAAAGTACAAAACCCCACCTCTCTGTTGAGAAATGGGGTCCTTTTATCATCACATATGCTCTTCCTTTGTTTAAGGTTAAAGCAACTATTTTTAAACTTTAATTATTTCGCAGATTTAGCCTAACTTGTCAAGGATATTGCAAAAGATAACACATTGTGGCAGGTAAAGTTTTTATATTTTTTTAAATTGCGCTTTAAAGAAAAGGGTCAAAGGTTATAATTACGGCTTGAAATTTATTCTCGGGGACTTGATTTGGAAAGATCGCATGGCGAGTAAATCATCAATTGGCACTCTTTCGATTTCGATATTACAGCTTTTTAAGAGGCTTTAAGATTGCAAATATATAACAGGTATACGTAACGACTGCCTTCACCCGCCCTGCCACCGAGCCTGCCGCGAAGCGCCGCCAAATTTTCCGGCGTCTGGTGGAAGGCTTGGTTAACCGCCATAGTCTCTCAACCAAATTGAAACCATCCGATAAGTTACAAACATGACGGCTACTGTTGTAGCGAGAAAAACTACACCTATGAACCAATACCAACCGCGATTAATGTTACGCTTTAGTTTGCTGAAAAACTTCGAGGACTTATTCGCTTTTTCTGGAACTGAATGAAAAGTCACAATAAAGGAGTAAGTGCTAATAGCCCAGAGTAAGCCGACAATACTTGGGATAAGAAATCGATCACTTTCATGAGATTTAGAGATGAACATGATCCCGACCATCGATACCAAGCTAATTAATCCAACAACAATAGATGGCAGGCGAAGGATTTGGATGGCTTGAGCAATTCCCTGAAGTTTATTGATCATTCTTATTTGCAGGTTATTTTTTGTCTTTTTTTTCGTATTTTTTGAGAAGGTCTTGAATGTTGTGCTTTTTGAGTAAGTCCTGAATGGCTTCTTCGAGGAGTTCATTTTGACGCTTGCTTTTCATGATAGCAAGAATTTTGAACTGTATTAACAGATCTTCATCCATTCGGGTGTTGTATGAGATTTTAGCCATAGATTATGAATAAACAAAAAACCCCTATCTGTCAAAGAAAAAAATGTTTGACAGATATATCGTATAATGGTATGCGTTATATAATGTTATAGCGCAAAAACGTAATAACGCAATAAAGCCCAAAACCACAGTAAAATGAAAAACCAATTATCAAACATAGCGCTTGAAGGAATCTACAGCGGTGACGTTGTGGGCGGTTTATTACTGTGGACCGTGGAAAACCTTCAGGCGCTTTTGTTTTGAAAGGGGGAATTTTTCAGGCAATACCTAACCATGCCGAGTGTGAGCTTTCGGGCTTGTCTTTGACATTAAATAAAAAAGCCCCTGGTTTAGGGAGAAACCAGGGGCAAAGGTGGGCGGTTCAGTTGATGACAGGAACCGCTAAAAAGTGGATTAGCCAAAGAGGATTTGGCTTCTCTTATCATAATGCCACAATGTGATATGTCAATAGGGGATATGCATCATTTTATTGGGAAAATATCCTAAACATATAGTGAACAACCCCACGGGATAGGCACGTACGGCTGAAAAGGACGTCCCTGGTCCCTGCCCGTGGATAAACTTCAGGGAGAAAGTGAGGGGCTTATTATGGGAGTAAGAGTTAGACAAAAAACTAAAGGCAAGGGAAACCCCTGGTGGGTGTTTATATCCCATAACGGGAAAAGAACATCTCGAAAAGTGGGTGATAAGAAAGCAGCCGAGGAAGTGGCAAGCACGATCCGGGCAAAGCTTCAACTTGGGGAATTTGGTTTTGAAGATACAAAGCCAGCGCCTACTTTTAAAGATCATGCAAAGTTGTGGCTTGCATTGCCCCACGACTGGAAAGAGTCAACACGGGAAAATTATCTAAACAACCTAAATAATCACATCTTACCTGTTTTCGGTTCAATCCCTATTAATGAAATCAAACGAAAAGACCTTAAACTCTTTTTTGACAGGCTAGTATCCAAGGGCGTGGCGTCAAATACGGTTGCGCTCATCAGATCCCCGATTAGTGGCGTTTTGTCCCATGCCTTAGATTCTGAGCTGATCGAGAACAATCCTATAATCGGCTTGAAATTGATTCAAAAAAAGACAGCACTGGAAATTGAACCACTATCAAAAGAAGAGGTTGCTCTTTTGTTGGAAAGTGCGCAACAATACGAGGGTGGGGCTTTTTATGCACCTGTCTTATGTGCATTAAGAACCGGCATGAGAATCGGTGAAACAAAAGCCTTGAAGTGGAAAGACTTGGATTTTGAGAATCGTTTGATTGAAGTCAAGCGGAGTTGCCGTAAAGGTAGGGTTACAAAACCCAAAAACGGAAAAAGCAGACGTGTGGATATGACGCATCAGCTTGCAGAAACTTTAAGGGCTTTGAAGACCGCTCAGAAAAGAAATGCTTTGCAGAAGGGTAGGCCGTTTAGTGAATGGGTATTCACAAACTACAGAGGAGGCATGTTAACTTATAAGACTTTCAGAAAGGGCTTAATGGCGTGTCTAAAGCTTGCGAAGCTGCGTAAAATACGCATACATGACTTACGGCATGCATATGCCACAATAAGGCTTCTCAGTGGTCACAATATAGGCGATGTAAGCTATCAGTTAGGCCATAGCAGCATTAAAATCACATATGATGTATATGCTCATTGGATGCCCGGACAGTTTAAATCTGAAGTGGATGAGCTTGACACCCTGCACCCATCTGCACCCTATGTGCACCCTAAGACTGACGGTTCAAATAACTTGCTGTCAATTCAGTAGCTTAATTGGAAAACCGTCAAACGCTGTAATAGGGATCTGCGGGACGATGGTGAAAT
Source organism: uncultured Nitrospinaceae bacterium (assembly GCA_964195835.1). GTDB lineage: Bacteria > Desulfobacterota > Desulfobacteria > Desulfobacterales > UBA11574 > UBA11574. The sequence continues at coordinate 7,733 of CAXMTB010000155.1, forward strand.
TTTGACACTTAAAGGAAGACTTGAAGGACGC
>CAXMTB010000156.1:0-7691 GCA_964195835.1 uncultured Nitrospinaceae bacterium
AGAAACCCGTTCGATGTTCCGTGCCAACATTTCCATGCCTTTTTGAATACGGTCGATGTTTCCTTTTCCCAAACCGGTTTTTAGCATATACATACCGCCTTCAAGGGCGGTATTAAGATTCTTGATGCCATGAGCCAGTCCGGCGACAGTGTGCCCCACAGCCGATAGGCGTTCTGCTTCTATCTTTTCTCTTTCAAGTTGTTTAATTTCACTGAGGTCCTGAGCCGAAAATGCCATACCGATTGATTTGTCGTCAACCATCAGCTTGTTGCCCACCAGACGTACCAGAAAAGTCTTACCGTCAATGGTTTTAACCTCCGCTTCCGGCAGATAAACATGTTCGCGCTGCTCGAACACTTTGGCCAAAAAATCTTTAGGGAGCATTGCGGTAAAATTTTCTCTCGAAACCACTTGGTTATCCTTGATTTTAAAAAATTTTCGGGCTGCTGGGTTGAAAATAGTCACTTTCCCCTTTTCATTCACCGCAAAGATGCCGTCCATAGACGTTGAAATGATGGAATTCAGATACGTATGTGCAGATTTCAATCCATCCTGCAATTTCATCGTTTCCGTAACGTCAACAGCCATCTCCAATACAAAATCAAAACTGCCGTCCGTCCGCTTCAGCGGTACGGTGATTACATGTAAATGGGAAGTTTTTCCTTTGGGGGATTTCCAAGCGTGATATCCGGTGTGTATTTGGCCGTCTTCAAACGTTTGTCGGGCTGTACATTCGCTACATTTGTGTTTCAATCCTTTGAGCGTTTCGAAACAGAATTTGCCCTCCGGATTGCCGAGGGAATCCTGAAGCCGTTTATTCACCTTTACGATTCGAAAATTTCTGTCAATGAGTAAAATGTTGCACGGAACTTGGTCAAAAAGAATCTGATGCTCATCTCGAATCTGGGTTGCTTCTGTAATGTTGGTGAAAATATGGACGATGTAAGGAAAATTACCATCTTCGTCCACGATAGGCGTTGTGTGCTGTAAGTAATTTATATGCCTTCCGTTTATGTCATATCCCACTTCCTCGTTTACACGGGGAGTGCCGTCTGTAAAGGTTAATGTACTTTCACAGTGAGCGCACATTTCATTTTCGTTTTTGTAAGCGTTGTAACATTTACGGTTTTTCCAATCGCCGAACAACTGTTCAAAAGTGTTGTTGGCATAAACCAGATTATACTTCGGATCGATTATGGCGATTCCCAAAGGGATGGTTTCAATCAATCGTAAATTCACCCATCTTTCAAGATCGGATGTCGGTGCATTTGTTGTTGTTGTTTTTGTCATCTGACTCGCCAATAAATATGTTTTTTATCTTCAACGGACGGTTGTCCAAATGAAAATCTTTTTGAGCGCTTATGGAAACGTTTTTTATTTATAAATCTTGGCAAAGAGAAGGATGTTTGATTCCGACTGCTTGGGCAAAAGAATAAGTTCTGGAATTGCCTCAAGCGAGCCTTAGATGTATCAAAAACGTTTCAGAAACAGTCCTTTATTTAAATTTTTGTCGATCGATAACAACGAAATCTATGTTCATATTCATTTATAACAAAACAACTTTAAAACACAAGAAATAATTTTAACTGATTGATATTTATTCATATTTAGATTGAAATGTGATCAGTCAGAAACTTTTTGCTTGACAAGATATATTTTTTAACATTATATCATACTAAAACTATATATATTAACCTAATCTATATATCAACCATTATTTTTAGGCATATGAAACTTACCAAAAAAACCCGCTATGGAACGCGATTGTTGCTCGATTTGGCCCAACATCAGGACAAAGGTGCTGTTCAAATGAGGGAGATTTCAATTCGACAGAATATTTCTGTTAAATATCTCGAGCAAATCATCCGCCCTCTTAAAAAAGCCAATCTTGTCAAGAGCTTCCGCGGGCCTAAAGGTGGTCACATGCTGGCAAAAAAACCGGAAAAAATTACCTTGGGCGACATCACACGGCTGTTTGAGGATCAGTCCGAACTTGTTGGCTGTATCAGTGAACCCGAAATGTGCCCAAAGAGTGATGATTGCGTGGTGCGACTGGGCTGGCAAAAAGCCACTATCGCACTTTATAAAGAATTAGACTCCATTTCCATCGCAAATCTTTTGAAGAGGAAAAAGTCGATCACTTAATTCCCCTTAACAGATGTTGTCTGGCAACCGCGATGATTTGGGCTTTGATTAAAAAGAAATATAATTTAAGGAGGTTTATATGAAAAAAATTGTTATTTTAGGTTCAGGTGCCGGTGGAACGATGATTGCCACCAAGTTACGAAAAGAGTTAATTGATCGGGAATGGCAAATTACTATCATCGACAAGGATCCGCTCCACCATTATCAGCCCGGATGGTTGTTCATCCCTTTTGGGATTTATACGCCTCAAGAATGCGTAAAGCCTAAAGCTGATTTTATTCCGCCGGGAGTCAATCTCGTTGTGGACGAGGTCGTCAATGTCGACCACGAGAAAAAGCAGGTCAAGACCAAAGGAGGGCAGTACGCATACGACTGGCTTGTCATCGCAACAGGTTGCAGGATCGTACCGGAAGAAACCGACGGCTTGATGGATGACTGGAGAGGCGACGTCCATGACTACTACTCACTGGATGGTGCTATGGCTCTTTACAAGAGATGGAAATATTTTAAAAAAGGAAGGGTAGTGCTCAACATAGCTGATATGCCCATCAAATGCCCCGTTGCGCCCCTGGAGTTCGTCTTTCTCGCGGATTGGTTTTTTAAAGAAAATGGCGTTCGGGACGACATCGAAATAGAATTGGTCACGCCGTTGGATGGTGCTTTCACAAAACCTGTGGCGTCAAAAGTCCTTGGAGATGTCTGCGAAAAAAAGAACATTAAGATCATTCCCAACTGGTCTATTGACCATGTGAACGCCGGTAAAAAGACGATCGAATCCGTAACGGGTGATACGATTCCCTATGACCTTCTTGTTTCCATCCCGCTGCACTCCGGCGCACGGGTGATCTCAGACAGCGGTCTCGGTGACCCCATGGGTTTTGTCAATACCGATAAAGGCACTTTGAAGGCCGCAGACTTCGACAATATCTTTGTGATCGGTGACGCAACCAATGTACCCACCTCCAAGTCCGGTGCGGTGGCGCACTACGAATCCGACATTGTTGTAGAGAACATCCTTCTCGAGATAGAGGGGCAAGCACCCAAGCCTGAATATGACGGGCATTCAACGTGATTTATAGTCTCGAGCCATGGTATGGCTTATCTGATCGATTTCAGCTACGACACGGAGCCCCTTGCCGGAAAGTTTCCCTTCCCCGGTCTCGGCCCCTTTTCTCTTTTAGGTGAAAGTCAAGCAAACTATATGGGCAAAATGATGTTCAAGTGGGTATACTGGAACATGATGTTGAAGGGTTTTGAATTACCGCTTGAACCCCAATTCAACATGGCTGGCAAGTTGCGTCAGAGTTATTAAAAAGGAGGCATCATGACTAATGAAGAATTGATTCTCGAGCGACTGGATCGCATTGAAAGCCAGATTGCCCCTTTGTCTGAAACCGCCATGAGTATGACGGAATTAAAAAATGATTTGATGGCAATGGCGCAACCGGTTTCCAGATCGTTAATCAAAGATCTGGAAAGTGTAGAGTCCGCTTTTCAGTTGGAAGATCTGGGGGTCTTGTCCAAGCGGATGCTCAGAAGTATCAAACACATTATTTATGCTTTGGATCAACTGGAAAATATTATCGACTTTGTTACAACTATAGAACCCGTGCTTAGACTAATGGTTCCTCAACTCATCGAGTATCTGAATGGTTTGGAAGAAAGAGGGGTTTTCCGCATAATTAAGGCCACATATGACATTCGGGCCAAGATCGCTACAGAGTATACCGCGGAAGACATCGACCAGATTGGAGACGGCTTGGTTGCCTTGCTCGGTTTAGCCAAAAAAAGTTCCGATCCCCAGTTCATAAAACTATTGGAAAACCTCGCAGAAGTAGGGACAAGTCTGGATTTATCTAAAAGCAAAGACGTCGGTCCGTTCGGGTTTTTCTCTGCCTGCTCAGGAGCGGAAAGCAAAAGGGGACTTGGTGTTTTATTGGAGTTGACCAAAGCAATGGGTGATCTGAAAACCAGTGGGTTTCCATCTCAGCCTGAGCAGTAAAAGGCGTATACGGATGATCCTCGGAAAAAGATTCATCTTAAGGGATCAATTGCATTAACAGCCTGGGCGCAAACCGATAACTTATGTGAGAAAATGTGGCCACCTCCGATACGGTCCAAACTTTTTAATGGCATAGCTAATTGAAAGTTAAGAACAACCACATTCCGTCTGAGTGGATTCTGTCTTCCTGATTGTACTTTTTGTATATACTTGTTATCCAAACAACTTCTTCTTACAAATTAATTTTAGAATAACATATAATACCCCTTAGGACGATAAATCCGCATAGAAGATAATAAGTTTCCGGAAGTAAATCCCTATGTGGCGATTAAAGGCTCAAAAATGGTATTAAATTATACTGGAATATGGACTTTTTGTTTTGTTGTTTTTGGAGGATTTTCTAATGGCCAAAAATCCAAGCTATGAGGAATTGAAATATAGAGTCAAGGAGTTAGAGAAAAAATCTGATGGCCGAAAGTTGGTGGGAAAGGAATTGCGAGAAAGTAAGCACTATTATCGTTCATTACTCAATCACATCCATGAGGACATTCTGGTTATCGATCGGGATTATCGGATTACAGATGTCAACAAGACCTTCCTGATAACCACAGGCCGAACTCGCGAGGAAGTAATCGGCAGACATTGTTATGCAATCTCACATGACTACAATTCGCCATGCGAAGAACACGAAGAGCAATGCCCAACCGATTCTGGACGGAGATGGCCATTTAATTGGTTTCAACGGCATTGATCGCGACATCACCGAAAGCAGGCGACCAGAAAAAGAATAATGTATCGGTGGACGGAGATAATTTAACAATTGTCATAAGCAGGATTTACTTAACCTGACACCAGAAAAATATGACATAGGTATATCAATTGTTGTTGTGAATGGTATCGATACTGGTAAGTACTGTTCTTATTGCAATGCGGAAGCTCCTTACGTAAACGAGCTGTACAACAAAATCCAAAATAACAGCAAACTTAAGGACAGCTTCAAATTGATCGGGACTGGTGCCGGCAATACCACTTTTGAAGTCAATCATCTCAGAAAAACGTACCAAATTCCCTTCTCCCTCTTTCCTGAGGATGATTTTTCCATTCATAAAATGATCGGAAAACTTAGTTCTATTTTTTTAGAAAATTAAAAAATATTTAAACCTTCTCACCTTCACTGATGATGCCTTTTGCGAGCATACATCTACCATAGTTATGCAATCACCGATCAGGATTTCGAACTATAGGATATCCTTTATTTAAGATCAAACCAATGATCCCTCTGCCGATTCCAAGAGTAAGAACCATCTTTATCCGTTGAAAAGTCATAATTACGATTCAATCGCACAAGGAAGAAAAAGAACTCTTGCCATAGTCCTTCGGCGAAAAAGCATATATATTGAACTGAACGGACTTTATTATTTGAACCCACGTTAAAAAATTCTTGCTTTTTGTGATTTCAAGTAATATGAATCAAATATAAATACCACATTGTAACATGTCACATTGTGGGTATCACTTCAAAAATGCCAAATGGAAATGGAATCTTCTATCAATCTCACCAAAGCGAGATAGGGAGTATTCGACTGTAAGGAATTTTTTATCCATTTTAATTATACGCTCGCTAATCCTCCAGCCTTGGGCAGAAAGGGATGTGTTCGTTGTTACAATTCAAACTTCAGAGCAACATCATTTCAAAAGGCAAATAAATGGCGGATTCCAGCAGTGTTCGTAAAATCAATTCAATTTCCTTTATCGTAAAACTGCTTTCCCCATTCTTTTTGGGTGTACATAAGTTCATCGGAGGAGATTCGCATGAAGTATCGGTATGTTATTTTCAGTCTGTTTTTCGCAATTATTTTTGCAGTATCTGCGGCATGGTCCCAGGATAAAAAGGCCGATGAAGGCATCATGGACCTTAAAAGCAGGGAATTCGGCAGACACCATGAGCGTTCAGTTAGATTTGACCACTATTTGCACGAAACCATCCTTCGATGCAGGATGTGCCACCATGATTTTAATGTCCTCGACAACAGAAATATGGGCAAAGGGAGCAAGTGCTCCGGATGTCACAAAAAAAAGCTGACAAAGGAAATCCCGATTCCTTTGCTGACGGCGTTTCACAAAAAGTGTATCGGATGTCATGAAAATTATATCAACTGGGGCCGAAAAAGCGGTCCTTTGATGTGCGGGTTTTGTCATAAATAATAAGAGTTCGTATCATTCAGAAATTAAACTTCTTGAGACAATGTAATATTCGAAAGTTAAACATAAAAAGCAACCTTTTGATGTAAAAGCGGTATTTTAGTGATAAGCCCGAATTCTCGAACAGCTCAAGGTCATCATGACCGTAAATCAGACCGCCGATATTCCTCCTGGAGTGGGGGTATTAATTGACTGTCCGACTTCGGATAAACGTTCATCATATGTATTAAGAAAGGAGGTAATAATGGCACTAACACGACGGGAGTTTCTCAAGTGGTCGGGCACTGCGGGTGCCGCCACTGCCGCCATGTGTCTGGGCTTTGACTTAAGGCCGGTAAAATCGTACGCCGCCGACTTGAAGATCCTCAAAGCCAAGGAGACCACCACCATCTGTCCATACTGTGCAGTGGGGTGCGGCATCATTGTCCACACCAAAAAAAGCGGCAAGCTCCTCAACACTGAAGGTGACCCTGACCATCCCATCAATGAAGGGGCCTTGTGTGCTAAAGGAGCCGGTCTCTACCAAATGACTGAGAATAAAAACCGTATGAAGAATCCCCTCTACCGTGCACCTGAAAGCGACGAGTGGGAGGAGATCGAATGGGAAGAGGCCATCGAAAAAATTGCCCAAAAAATCAAAGAAACCCGCGACGCAACCTTTACGGAAAAAAATGCCAAAGGCCAGGTGGTCAATCGAACCGAAGGCATCGCTCACGTGGGTTCGGCGGCTCTGGACAACGAGGAATGCTGGCTTCTTCAGGGCATCATGCGGGCGCTGGGTCTGGTTTACATTGAACATCAGGCCCGTATCTGACACAGCGCAACTGTTGCGGCTCTGGCAGAGTCGTTCGGACGCGGTGCAATGACCAATCACTGGATAGACATCCGTAACTCCGACTGCATTCTGATCATGGGATCCAATGCTGCGGAAAACCATCCCATCTCCATGAAGTGGGTCGGCAAAGCCATGGACAAAGGCGCCACCCTCATCAGCGTTGATCCCCGTTTTACCCGTACCTCTTCAAAAGCCGACATTTACGCTCCGTTACGATCGGGTACGGACATCGCATTTCTTGGCGGCATGATGAACTATATCCTTTCAAATAACAAATTTCATAAGGAATATGCGGCCAATTACACCAATGCCAGTTTTATCGTCGGTTCCAAATTCGATTTTAAAGACGGACTTTTTACCGGGTATGATCCCAAGAAAAAGAAATACGATAAATCGCAATGGGCCTTTGAAAAAGATGGAAACGGCGTGCCAAAGCGTGATTTGACCCTAAAAGATCCGCGGTGCGTGTTCCAGCTCATGAAAAAACATTATTCCCGTTATACGCCC
>CAXMTB010000157.1:0-7672 GCA_964195835.1 uncultured Nitrospinaceae bacterium
CTTGCAATCTCCTATTTTTTGTTCAAAATTATCTTAAAATTAATTCTCTCTAAAAAAAATGCTTTTATCTGGTCCCTGAAATTATCCCCTTTTTTTATCGGTTCTACCGTCTTCATAGTTGTTTTGTCATTTCTGTTTAAAACCCCTTTGGGAAAAAATCTGTCTATCAAGGCATCGGATGCCCTGATGATAGCATTCATTATAGCATTTATTTTTGGATTCGCCGGGATGAAAGTATTAAAGCGCTTTGTTAAAGGAAGTAACCTTCATGGTGCAGAAGAGATATTTCGGTTTATCCAAATCGGGACAGCCTGCTATGTTTCTCTGGCACAGGGGGCAAATGATGTGGCCAATGCGATCGGTCCTCTTGCTGTAATCTATTTTCTGGTCAAAACAGGTAGTGTCGGCGCCACAGTACCGGTACCTGTTTTTCTCCTGATCTTTGGCGGTATAGGTATTGCCTGTGGAATTTCAATGGCCGGTCACCGTGTCATGGAAACCATGGGCAACAAGATTACAGCTCTCAGTAATACACGAGGTTTTGCAATAAATTTTGCAACAGCAACAACTGTTCTTTTAGCTTCAAAAATGGGGCTGCCTGTTTCAACAACCCATGCTGCGGTGGGCGGAGTTATGGGAATAGGCCTTGCGCGCGGAGTTGAAGCAGTCAATTTTAACATTGTTTATAAAATTATGTTATACTGGATATTAACTCTGCCCGCTACCGCTGTTACCAGTATGGTCATATTTAAAATTCTTCAATTCATTTTATAAAAGGAGATGGCTATGCGGATACCATTTTTTAATATGTTTATGACATCACCTTTTGAAGGCCTTCAGGAACATGCCGAAAAAGTAAAGGAATGCAGCTGGGCTTTTCAGCAGGCCATAGAGTGTCATTTCTCACCCAAATGTAAAACGTTCGAAGAATTTAGAGATCAAGTTGTCCGACTGGAAAGCGAAGCAGATGCCATCAAACGTCGTATTCGTGGGCATATTCCAAAAAGAACCCTGACACCCGTATCCACATTTCTGATATTCAGGTATTTAAAACAACAGGACGGTGTTCTTGATGCTATGGAAGATGCACTCGACTGGATTTCCTACAGAAGCGAAACAAAATTTCCGGTAGAGCTTGAAAAAGACTTTGTCCTTCTGATAAATGCCGTTATTGATCCCATCGAAAATCTGAGCTCAATGGTGGCCGAAGCAAGAGAATACTTCAAGAGTTACTCCGAAGAACAACGAGTCGTAGTCAAGAATATCATTCACACATTGCACCAGCAAGAACGTAAGGTCGATAAATTCGAAGATATTATTAAGAAGAAGGTTTTTAACATGGAAATAGATGCCGTTTCCATAATATACTTGGTCAGGATGGCTGAAATAATCGGCTCCATTGCAGACCATGCTCAAAACGCTGGCGATATGATGAGGGCCATGCTTTCTAAGTAGCAAGATAAAGCGATAGATTTTCCCATTGATCAAGCATCTAAATTATTAAACCTAAAGTTATGATTTTTTCCTTAACTTTAGCTCACTTTAAACTTTAGTTCACTTCAAACTCTTCCAGCGATTCTTCAGGCAGAGCCATAACTCTCTGACCTGGCCCTGAGGACCAGGTTTTTAACAACCAAATAAATTGCCTTTTTCGGGTTTTTCGACAGTCTCGCTATTGATTGCCGAGTCTATACCATTTAAATATTCTGTTTCGCATGATGATATCTGTGAAAGAAGAAAGTTGCAGATCAGTAATGGAAAACACACGAATCGGATCTGTTTCGTTCTTGTGCTGACTCCAACGAATTGCTATATTTAATGGCCGTTAAAAAATGTGATATCTTTTTCAATAAAAGCAAATCCGTTTTACGGGGTTTGCCCTTCTCATTTTTATGATGTATGTATTGGGCATAAATTGACTTCCAGTTGGCCTGCTGGCAAGAGTACCCGCTATAATGCCGACTATTTAATAATCTAATGTTAGCCGGAAAAGAGAATTTGATGAAAAGATTCAAGGTTAAACTCCATGGGGAGAATTTCCTCCTCAATCTTGTCGGTGAACTCAAAAAATATGGGTTTTATGCCACAAGATTTGTAAAGGCAGAGAACCCACAAAAGGCTGAAAAAATTGCCATCATCTTAACTCATCAAAATCCTAATTTAAGAGATAGCGTATTAAATGAAAATGCTGATCGCCCGACAATTAATTTGGAAGAAATAAAGGAAGTCGGCTTTCTAAAATTCTTTGCCAAAAAATCAACAACCGGCTTTACGTTTTATCCCGAAGATGAGGAATAGGAAATTGTCCACCGGTTCAGCTTAAGCACCTCAAGCACTTCAACAAAAGGTGTTTAAAAAGATCATCTCCAAAAGCGTCGGTGATTCTTGGAGGATTCAAGGAGTCAGAGGCAGGGCCAACGGCAAAAAAAATTATACCGAAATAACGGTACGGGAGAAAAACAACTCCGGAAATTTCAGGGTTCTTATCTATAGGTTATCGCTCAATTCCGTTCCGCGCTTTGACACCCCGGTGATAATAATGTTTGATCTCCTTGACTTCGCTGACCAGGTCGGCAATTTCTATCAATTCTTCGGGGGCACGGCGGCCGGTTAGAATTACTTCTATATTTTCAGGTCGATCATTTAGGAGATCGAGAACGTCCTTGGTTGTAATCAGATCGAACCAGACCGCTACATTGATTTCATCGAGCACAATAATGTCATATTGATTTGAAAGCATCGCCCTGCGCGCCAGTTCAAGACCCCGGCGCGCTTGATCCATGTGTCTTTGAGTGACGTCTTCTCGATGAACACACGCAACGTCTCCATACTGTTCGATGGTGATATACAAGTGATCGCATAACGCTGTCAGTTCGCCGTAGTGCTGTCCTTTCATGAACTGCCCCATGTAGGTTTTCTTTCCATGCCCGGCGGCCCGTATTCCAATACCCAAGGCTGCAGTTGTTTTACCCTTCCCGTCACCGGTATAGATTTGAATGTATCCTTTTTTATCTGTCTTTTTTTTCACGTTACACAGGTTTTATGCGATCTTTTTAATTTTTTTGACGTCCTCGGTTTGTTCATCTCCATCCGGGCCGGCCCTCCGTTTGTCCACAAACCTGATGGGACAAGACGAGCGGAATTTACAGTATATTTCAGGATCGCTGCATTTAAAACAGTCCTCGCACATATAGGTCGTATATTTCGAACATACATAGCTGGTTTCTCTATTCGGATGATTACTGCATTTTCCCATTTCAATGAGTTCCATTAACCGGTTTGTTTAAAAATGACGCTAAATCCTTTTAAGGAGCTGATTTGCTGCCGTCAGGGTCGGGTCCCAGGTGGGGCCGAACGGCGGGGCATACGCCAGATCCGCTTGTCCGTATGCTGCAACGGTCATCTGATTGTGCAAGGCGACGGCAGGCGCGTTGATCCTATGTGCAACGCCCTCTTTGCCGACCATCTGGACGCCCAGGAGCCGTCCGGTTTTTTTATCACCGACCATCTGAACATGGATCACCGAAGCACCGGGATGGGCATGGGCCCGGGAACGGGTTTTTATGACAACCTTTGCAGGTTCAAACCCGGACTTTTCAGCCGCGTCCATGGTCAGCCCGGTTCGCGCCACCTCCAGGTCGAACACCTTAAAGACCGCCGTACCGGCAACACCTGGTAGTTCAACCGCCTTGCCAGAGATGTTGTCGGCAGCCGCCCAGCCTGCTCGGTTCGCTCTTAACGCCAGAGGGATCCATGTTTTCGTGCCGGTAACAACATGGTAGGCATCTGCACAATCTCCGGCAGCATATATGTTTTCATCCGAAGTTGTGAGTCTTCTATCCACGGCAATCGCCTTCTCGACCCCCAAATCAAGACCGGCATGGCCGGCAAGTTCACTGTTCGGTGTTATTCCAACGGCAACCAGCACCATATCCCCTTCGAGGGTGAGATCCGAACAGATTACATTCAAGGATTTACCCAGGGCTTCAATTTTTTGCACTTGATGACCGAGATGCATCTTTGCCTGATGAGACTCGACTTCTTTTCTGACTGCATCGGAGAGTTCTTCTTCCATCCATGGCAGAAACACGGGACCGGGTTTAACCATTTCAACGTCTATGGACCGGCTTCTCAGTGCTTCACACATTTCAAGGGCGATATACCCCATGCCGATAATAACCACTTTCCGGACATTGCGTGTTGTTATGTATGTCTTTATTTTTCGACCGTCATCCAGACTTTTTAAAGCCATAACACCCGAAAGATCAAACCCTTCAAGATCGGGTACGATGGGAGATCCGCCGGTAGCGATGAGCAATTTATCATAGGAAAATTGAAACGCTTTTCCCTCCAAAGACATCCCGGCGACGGTCCTGTTGGACGGATCGATGGATTCGACACAATGACCGGTCAACAGATTGATCCCCTGTTTATCTCTGAAAACATCTGCCTGTCTAACCACCAGGTCATCGATGTCTCTGATCGGGTCAGAAATGTTATACGGCATCCCGCAGGCACTGTAGGAAACATCCATCGTCTTTTCCAAAACAGTGACATCAAGATCCGGGTTGTTTCTCTTGGCCCTGCTGGCAGCGCTCATCCCGGCAGCATCCCCGCCGATAACAAGAACTTTCATACCCCCCCCTTTTTATTGCAAAACATCTAAAAAATATCGATAATTATATCCACGTTAATCATCAAAACAAAAAATGTCCAATAAATTGCGCAACCCTTCAACCACAGGATTTATAAAAAGGTGAGCATTCGGTTCCTCCACATCGCGGTCCAGAAGCTGAACATCAGATCAAATACATACGACCAGATTGGTCGCCATGGTCGTCTTTCCCGTATCGCCTTTTCCACTTGCAATGCTGATAATCATAGGATGGTTCTTCATTTTGTTTACGCACCATTGGAAATTGCTGTTCTTCACGGGTTATTTCGGGCCAGCAGGAAGAGCCCGATGTTTCCCCCGGTGGTGATTTTTTTCCTTTCAACGGATAATCGGTGTCCGGTTATTAAAGGGAATACGCCCCGGCGGGCCAGAAAGTCGCGATAATTTCTGAAATGCTTCTGCCCGGCCGCCATTTCAATACATGTGATCATAATCTTTAAAATCCAGCCCTTTGGAAAACGAATCGGGCCGGGATGATAATCGACCAGCAAAATCCGCCCATCTTTTTTCATGACTCGCTTAGACTCATTCACCACCTTTGATCGTATCGAAGCCGGCATTTCATGCAACGCAAAAAAAGCAATGACCAGGTCGAATATTCCATCGGGATAGGGCATTTGTGAGGCATCACCGATATGAAGTTCCGCACGTTGCCCGAGTTTTCTTCGGGCAACGTCTATCATGGCAGGGGATCGATCCATTCCGAATGCCTTGCAGCCCCCCTTTTGATAAAGGTTCAAGTACGTTCCGGTTCCGCATCCTACATCAAGAACCCGCATCTTTTCTTTGGATGGAACCATCTTCATGCTGGTGGTTCTCAGGCGCTTGATGAGCGGCTCGACCAGCGCATCATAACGCCGAGCGATTTTTCTATATGGATCTATGGTCATGCTTAAGCTGCCTTGGATGATCTTCCAAACATCGTAATCTAAAAACCAAAATCATCATCGTTTTGCGTATAATTTTTTTGGCGGGCTTACCGCTGCACAGTTGATCATCGGGTTTACCGAAACCAGGGTTTCTATAAATTCGATACCGGTCATATCACCAAGTTTTTCATCGACGACAACCAGATCGAGGGGCGTACCGGATAGCATATTCAAGGCCCTTTGGGCGGTGTAAACTAAAAGAAATTCCTCACCATAAAGTTCATTGAAATTGACCTTTTTTAAAAAGATACGTAGGAGAATCGGATGTATATGTCAAGGATATAAGAAACCCTTGATGAATAAGTATAATTATCTCAAAATATACGATATACTGACTTGACATCCGAAGTTTTTATTTCTATCCTTGCTGCGGAATTTTTAAAAAATGATATTAACATCAGGGAGTCGTTAAATGTATTCAGTAAATAGTGAAAAGAAAGACCCGTCTAAAATTTTATTTGAAAAAGATAACGCGGACGAATGCAAGATGCTCTCCGATTGCGGATATTCGGACAAAGCCATTAAATATTACATGGAAAAACCGTATATGGGGAGTCTGCCCGATGCGGACCAGGTATCCAATATGATTGGCTCGTGCGGAGACACCGCGAAAATCTTCCTGAAAATCGATCAGAATAAAATTACCGATATCAGATATCAGATCCTTGGCTGTCCGGGCGCGATCTCCGCTGCCATGGCCGCCGTCGATATCGTCAAAGGTAAAAGTCTCGAACAGGCCAGAACCCTTAATGACGGCCATGTCTTCACTCAGCTTGTTGATCTTCCCGTCAAAAAACACCACTGCATACAGCTTGCGGTGAAAGCTCTGCACAAGGCCATCGATGAATACAAAAACGGCCATAGCGACCTTAAAGATGTGGAATGTCAGTCAGTCTGTTCTGCACCGGAGGGCTGCTGCAGAAACAAAACAGGCGAATCTTCCTGATTTCGTAAAAAGTCGTTTTTGACCGTTTACAAAACAACCAAGTTTTTTGTGAGCAGACGGTTTTCTTCCGGGAATGCGCCGAAGGCGGATAAAATTAGGTGCTGTCTGAAGGTGTTAGCCCGAGTTCTACAAATCTATCCGCTGCTGGCGAGATTTTGTCCCGCTATAAGCGGAATAAATCAGCGAGTTTAACGCGTTACAAAAGGCCCAAGCCCACGAGTGACCGGTTTTAAAACGGCTTCTATCCACTTAAAAAGCATTGTCAGTTAAAGACAGGAGGAGTCCCATGAGGAAAATCAGAAACATTGAATCCCGACTCAACCCGGCAAATGATCGACGATGTGATTAAAGTGGTGATCAAAGATATGCAAAAAAACGGACTGCTTTCACCCAAATGAAAATGGATGGATACATGTAATTTCTGAAGCGAGAGTCGGACCACAATATATTGTATCCGTCTTATTTATTTCGATTGAGAAATATTGATCGAATCCCACACTGTTTTTTTATATGAACCACTGAGCACTGTTTAAGGAATGTTATGAATAAGAAATTAGTTATTATCGGTATCGGAATTGTTGGTGTTCTATTGCTGTGGATAGGGATTTCAGTTTATCCGGACTGGTTGTGGTTTGAAAATTTGGGCTTTTCGCCTGTTTTCTGGACCATGCTGTTGAGCAAGTTCGGGTTTGGATTGATGGTCTGGCTGCTTTTGGCCCTGATCATCGGTATGAACATTTACGCCGCCAATCGTTTAAACCCGAGCATCGGGACAGGGGGGAATTTTAAAGTTGCCGACGATTATGTTTCCCAATCCGGCCTTTCCACTGCAACGCTAAAAACCCTGGTAATCGCTTTTATTCTGTTTTCCACCTTTTATATTGCTTCAAAAGGCTCCACTCAATGGGATTTGCTCCTGCGCTATCTGTATCAGCAGCCTTTTGGCAGCACCGACCCTGTTTTTAACCGGGACATCGGTTTTTACTTGTTCTCGCTGCCTTTTTACATCTTCATCCAAAACGGGTTGCTGATTCTTTTTGTCGTGGCTGCACTGGCCACGATGGGCTGGTATCTGAAAAACGGTGCCCTGAAAATAGAGGGTAACTTCAGTCAGGCCCAGGG
>CAXMTB010000158.1:0-7260 GCA_964195835.1 uncultured Nitrospinaceae bacterium
GCTTTTTGTAGGTGGGGGGTACGACGGTTCAGCCACTCCAACAACAGGAAACACAGTCCTGGTCATCAATGTTACGAATGGAGATATTGTAAGACAATTCAACTCTTCATCGGATCCGATTACCGATATGAATTATCCTATCCCAAGCAATGTTATTGTTGTGGAAAACGACGATGGGTATGTAGATAAAGTTTATGTGGGGGACCTTGGCGGCCAGATGTGGCGGCTTGGAGGGGTTACCGCGAATGATATTCAAAACTTTAATGAAAACATAAATGACTGGACGGCACAGGTCTTTTTTAAAACAGATAGTGGCAATTCCAGGAAATTTTTCTACCCACCGAGTATTACTCTTGAAAAAGGGTTTGATATGGTTTTTATGGGAACCGGAAACCGGGAAGAATCCTGCTGTAACAATAGAAACAATCTTTGCAGTTTTACAGAATCTGATATTATTGCTGCTGTGAAGGAAACACATTCTTCCACACCCATTTTGGGCGTCGGCGGAACGGATTTGGTTGATGTTACGGATCCAACAGCCACACCCCCTGATTTGACCACCGATGATGGCTGGTATATCCGGCTGGTGGATGACATCGACCAAGCAGTGGGTGAGAAGGTTCTTGCAGAAAACGTGGTTTTTTACAAAACACTTTATATTACAACATTTTTACCTAACGAAGACCCCTGTGCACCCGGAGGTG
This sequence comes from uncultured Nitrospinaceae bacterium, assembly GCA_964195835.1. Lineage (GTDB taxonomy): Bacteria > Desulfobacterota > Desulfobacteria > Desulfobacterales > UBA11574 > UBA11574. Next base: position 705 of record CAXMTB010000158.1, read on the forward strand.
ACAGTAAACTATATGCGCTGTCATATTTAACAGGTCAGCCGGTTCTGAATTTTGATGGCGATTCAAGCAACAATCGGAGTGTCACCATCGGGGGCGGCATCCCTTCCAAACCGGTGTTCCTGCTCACCAAGACTGGCACAAGATTATTGGTTTCAGTGGGAAGTTCAAATCCGGATCCTGCCAGCCCGAGCACAGGCGCTGGGATTATGAATATACAGCCACTGGTGCCGCCAATCAATTTCTTTTATAAGTATTGGAAAGAAGTTTTTTAATTTTTTTAAAATGAACAATTTTGTGTACAGCCATACCAGAAAAAATATGCATTGACAAATCCAGGTTGAGAATCAAAAGGACCTGTTAATTAGCTCACAGATCAATGAATTTATTCTCTAATATTGTATTTTGCCGATATATCAAAAATAGGCGACTTCGTTGCCATGTTAGCTAAATTAGCAATTTAATATCATTGCCTTAAATATCTGATCTAACCAGAACTTATCACAAACGGTAGTTGTGACGATTTCTGATATATCTCAGGAAATCTGAGTTTGGTTTGGTGGTTGTGATATCGAACTCTGAAAATTGGACTGTCAAGTGATGTATTGACTTGCCTTACGATTTTGTCAAATCAAGTTTAGGTCGAGACATTTAAGTAATCTTTGATGGTGTTGCTCACGGGGCGTGCTTCTCCGTTTAACGATACCTGTCCGCTCGTGCCTTGCATGGCAGGCGGAGTGGCTATGTCATTGAAATGACCAGACACGTAGACACCGGAGTGAAACGGGGGAGCATACCCGTGAACACTTACGAGAGATGAGCCTTCAAACAGCCAGATCTTGCTGCTTCAAGGTATAATGATATGCATCCATGGCCTCTTTTTCCAAAATGTGTCCCTGTCCCTGATATCTGGGTGAAAAATGAAAGGGTGTCAGCTGCTTTACTCTGGCCTTTCCTGCAATGAGGCCGGCCTGCCAGGCCGTTAGGTGACATTTTTTTTCGGCAATATCTCTATCTTTTTCAAGAAAAGACGCTTCAATAAAGAGATGGTCGGAATTTTTCACCAGTTCAACAATCTTTTCGATGTTCGATTCGTTGTACACAACATCCGCAACATATGAAACCTTCTGACCCGGAGTTATCAGGGCAATTTGTTCGGCAAGGTCCCCCAGGACGAATATTTTTTTGCGCTGTTTTTTACCGTATTTAACCTCAAACTCTGAATCGGGGTTTTGATTATTAAACAGTGCTTGTTTGAATTCTTTTAGCCAGGGACCGATTTCCAACCCAAGCTCAGCAACAGCATCTTTCATGATATTAGCGTGAAATCGTTCCTTTAAGGTGAATCCGAGACAGGGAATACTGTGATCAAGGATCCGGGTAAAAACGGAAAAAGAGGGTTCCTTATAAAGGGGCCCGTTAAAAGGGTGTTTAACCGCCTTTGAAGCCGGAATGAATTCGTTTTGGCAAATGTAATCCTTTGTCATCAGATGATCGTCATGTACCTCGGTGACATGCAAGGCCAGTAGATTCGTGTAGTTCTTGACAAGGTTCCATGAATATCCCGCGAGTTTTCCCTCAACATTTTTTATAAAATTTTCAGGACCATACATGTATAGATCTTGGTCACGGCCAAGGACAAGTCTCAGCAGTCTGTCAAATCCGATAAAATGATCCATATGCGTATGGGTAATAAAGACATGACTGATTTTAAGAATATCTCTGGCTGAAAGTGAAAAAATATCTCCGAGATCGAAAATTACGGCGCGTTTTTCATAAAGAAAGGGGATAAACAGACTTGGATCGTCAAAAGGTCCATTCACCAACCTGGGGAAAAAGGAAGGGCGCATTGTTAGGCCAGTTTTTTTATAACTTGCCGATTGATACAAAGGTATATTTCTTCGTCTGAACCGTAAACATCGACCACGACTTTATGATTGATAAGGGTCTCTATTACGAATGCGGTAATGTAAAGACTGACGACATGTGGATTTTGCACGATGTGTCTAAATGGTGCAATCTTGTAGTCGACATCAAAGTCGTCGCTGCGGCTCAACTTGTCTATACATTTTGTTATCTGCTCTTCAAGTACATTTTTATTCGTGGTTTCAACAAGATTATTCTCGACAAGCTTCATGGCAATGGCATTAGAAAGGGGTTCGATACAATCTCTCGCATTTTTTATTGCTTTTCTACGGGCATATTCTTTTGAAGACTCAATTCTCGACAATATTTTCGATTCACCTCTGCTGGGTCGAAATACTTTGGCCATAATATGTCACCTTTAACCTAACATCCATTTTTATTTTTATGTATAAAAAGAAATAATAATGCCGAGCATTGTCTATTGCAAGAAAAATTTTAAACCGCCGATGTTACGTCTCTTCAATAACAATTTGAGCATTTTTCCTGCCGTTCCATCGGTTCCAGCGAAGACGGTATGCCATCTGATCAAAGGTGTCTTTTAAGGGGATTCGGGTATCCACATTAAATTGTATTGCGTTGAATGTTTTTCCAGTCTTTCCTCTCTTTTGCTCTAATACCATCTGCCTGTGATGATTACCGACACGTTTTGATGACACAATATTGACCTCTTTGGTCATAAAAAGCGGTTCATGGTTTGCGATACCAAAGGGTTTCAACGATTCAAGTTCATTGATCAGTTTGTCTGAAATGTTAACAAATTCAAGTTTGTAATCGATGGCGATTTTCGGTATAAAATCAGCCGGTTTTGCCATTCGGCTCACAATGTTTTCAAAGTGTATTTTAAACGGGTCTATATTTTCGGTCTTGATTTTAAGGCCTGCTGCCATTGGATGTCCACCAAAGTTTTCAATGTTCTTGGCACAAGCCGACAACCCCTCATACAGATTGATCCCAGGAATACTTCTGGCGGATCCTTTCCCTATTCCGTCTGCTGTTGTGATCAGTACAACCGGGCGAAAATATTTTTTAATAAGTCTTGATGCAACAATCCCAAGAATCCCTAAATGCCAGTCTTGGTGGGCCAAGACCAATGTATTTTTCCGAAGCAGATGCGGATTATTTTTTAAATGATCGTTGACTTCGGCAAGTATTTTATTTTCGATGCTGCGCCGATCCTGGTTCAAGCGGTTGAGTGAATGTGCAATTTTCCGTGCCGGTTCGATATTTTTTGCTGTTAAAAGTTCAACAGCGGTTGAAGCATGATCTATTCTGCCTGCTGAGTTTAATCTGGGGGCTAGCTGGAAAACAATATCGTCGGAATCAATGGCATGTTTATTGATTTTGCAAACTTCGATCAGTGCATTCAGACCAGGATGGTGCGATGAACGGATAATGTTCAACCCTGCTTTAATAAGTATCCGGTTTTCACGGGTTAAAGGAACCATATCCGCCAAGGTGCCGAGGGCGACAAGATCACAGTAATTTTTTAGATTGGGTTCCGGACGGTTTTTCCAGAAATTTGTGTCTCGAAGCTTTTTTCTAAGGCAAATCAGCAGATAAAATGCGACGCCGACTCCGGCAAGATCGTGAAAACCGGAAGGACAATCGTTCCGCTTGGGATTTATCACTGCAACTGCAGGCGGTATCGTGTCCGATATCATGTGGTGGTCGGTAATGATGACATCAATTCCTGCGTTGTTCGCGGCTTTAACCGCATCTTGACCTTCGGACCCGCAGTCTACGGTGATAATGAGGTGTATGCCGTTGGGCATCGCGACATCTGAAATATGGCTTTTTTTCAGACCAAAGCCTTCCGCTATTCTGTGGGGAATGTAGTAAGACACATCCGCATCGACTGAACGAAAAAATTCCAGAAGGATGGTTGTGGCGGTAATTCCGTCAACATCATAATCGCCAAAGATCAAAATTTTTTCTTTGCATGCTATGGCTGCTACAATTCGGTCAACCGCGGCATCCATATCCTTTATGGAAAAGGGCGGGCTTAACTGGTTGAGGGATGTGTTGAAAAAGTTTGATACATCTTCTGTGGAAAAAATATTACGATTGATCAAGATTGAGGCAACGGCAGGATGGCATTTTAAAATCCCGCAAAATTTTTCGACCAAACGAATGTCAGGCTGAAGTATTTGCCACTCTTTTTTCATTAAAAGGCCATATAACTTAATTTTTAGATTTGAACAACTGTAAAAAGATATTATCCGAATTTTCGTCCGGAGTTTTTTAGTTGATAAGGTGATGAACATAATGGTACTCAAATGGATACAATATTCAGGTGCAGAAACTGAGCAAATGGCTTTTTGATTTTGGAAACTCTAAAAAAATTCCTTCGCGTTGATCGCAGAGAGATCTGTTTTTTAAAATTCATTTTAGAGGCGTATGATGGTATCGCAACCATAACAACCATCAACGCCCATCAGGGTATCGTACTGCTTCGCATCGCTCCAGGTTGCGAAGGTGACGTTGAAGCAGTTTTGCAGGATCTTAAAAAAGACATGATAATTGATGATTCCGTGAAACATCAAAAAAATGATGTTTTATGAATGCATCTAAGTTGAAAAAAGAGATGAAAACAAAATATTTATACATAAATACCATCGGTTGTCAGATGAATGTTTATGACTCCGAACAAATCGCCAGGGGGCTAAAGTCTTTACAATATGAAATGACCCCATTTTTAGAGAAAGCGGATCTGATTATTGTGAATACGTGTGCTATCAGGGAAAAGGCCGAGCAAAAAGTGTTTAGTTTTTTAGGACGGCTGGCCGGTCTGAAGAAAAAAAGACCTGATTTGATCATCGGGGTGGGCGGGTGTGTGGCACAGCAGGAAGGTGCAAAGATCTTAAAGCGTGTGCCGTATCTTGATCTTGTTTTCGGGACAAACGCTATCGATCGGCTGCCCAATGCCATACAGGCTATTTTGTCGAAGAAATGCCGTATTGTCGACATTGAAATGTCGGATCAAATTAAAGAGCTGGATTTTATCACAAATGGGGTTGATAAAACAGAGGTGTCGCGCTTTGTGACGATTATGCAAGGATGTGATAATTATTGCACTTACTGCGTCGTTCCTTATGTTCGGGGCAGGGAAACCAGCAGGGAACCGGAAAATATTATCAACGAAATCCGCAGGCTTGTTGAATCAGGGGTGCGAGAGGTGACCTTGCTTGGCCAGAACGTTAACAGCTATGGGATGAAAGAAGGTCTTTGCACATTTCCCGAGCTTTTACGTCGTATTAACGACATTGACGGACTTTTGAGAATCCGGTTTACCACTTCACATCCAAAAGATCTTTCGGAAAATCTTATCCATGCTTTTAAGGATCTTGACAAATTGTGTCATCATATTCATTTGCCGATACAATCGGGTTCAAACAGGATTCTAAAAAGGATGAACCGGAAATATACACGGGAGATATATCTTGATAAAGTTGATAAACTGCGTAATACTTGTCCTGGCATTGCAATTACGTCTGATATAATCGTGGGTTTTCCAGGAGAGACAAAAACGGATTTTCAGGAAACCCTGGATTTGATTAGGACGGTGGAATTTGACGGTTTGTTTGCCTTTAAATATTCTGATCGCCCAAATGCTTCAGCCGCCCGATTTTCGGACAAAATCCTTGAAGATGAGAAGAAACAAAGATTACAACAGGTTCTGGATCTGCAAGATCAATTCACAACCCGTAAAAACAAAACACTGAAAGACTCGATACAGTCGGTCCTTGTGGAAGGTTTCAGCAAAAAACAGAACCAAATCAATAAACAAAATAGCAGTCAGGATGCCCAGTGGACAGGCCGTACATCAACAAACAAGATTGTAAACTTTTTCAATAATAATGACACGGATTCCTGTACTGAAAACGTGATGGGTCGATTGGTTAATATCAGGATTTTACAAACATTTTCCCATTCACTGTGGGGCGAAACAAACGGCAAAGAACCAACTTCTTTTGGTTTGAGAGGAGGAAAGAGTTATGTTGCATGAAGTAAACATAGCAAGTATGGCAATAGATCCAACCTCAAACACACCGATAATTATTTTAAAGTCGGTTAAAGGTGATCAAGCGGTGCCGATATGGATCGGCTTGCTCGAAGCGACATCCATTGCGTCAGCGCTCAGAGATATCAAATTCGACCGGCCCATGACCCATGACCTCTTCAAAAATTTTATCGACAATCTGGAGATGGTGGTATCGAAGGTTGAAGTGTGTGATTTAAAAGATAACACATTTTATGCCAGAATATATTTTGAATCAAAAGATAAAAGTTTCGACATGGATGCCCGTCCAAGCGATGCGATTGCCATCGCACTTCGGTTTGGTGCGCCGATTTATGTGGATGATAAAATTTTTGATCAATCTCAGATGGTCGAAGGTGATTATGAAGTCTTAAATAAGAGCGAAGACGGGAAAAAATGGGCGGACTATCTTGAAAACCTTTCTCCTGAGGACTTCGGTAAATATAAGGTATAAAATAGGTTCCTTTTATCAGGACAACTATCCCAATAAGCTGAAGTTAAAAAGTTTGAAGTGCCTAAAGTGAGCTAAAGTCGAGGAATGCGCTTTCAGCGCGATCAATTATAATTAAAATTGATAGAATACCTTAACTTTAG
>CAXMTB010000158.1:7270-7499 GCA_964195835.1 uncultured Nitrospinaceae bacterium
GGTCCCAGTGGAGGGCTGAATCATTAAAACCGAGGTTTTTCTTTTTCTCTTCGGTCAATTCCTTTGGATTGCCATTATATGTATCGGCATAAGAAGAACCCAGTGCCAGATGGCAGTTTCCGTATTTACCACCATAGTTCTCATCAAAAAGTGTGTTTGCCATGAAGGTGTTGATCCTTGAGAATCTTTTGTCTGTTAAGGAAAATTCACCCACCTTGTTGGCCCCTTT
>CAXMTB010000159.1:0-7295 GCA_964195835.1 uncultured Nitrospinaceae bacterium
GGAACCAAAAATATTTGCCACTAAGGCACTAAGACACAAAGGATATATTTATTATTCTTTCTTCGTGCCTTGGTGCCTTACTGGCAGAATGGAGAAAGTTTTGCCACAAAATGCACAAAATTCATTTCTAAGGAACTAATTAAGACGCTGGTCTGCTTTGGGATTCCGCTCATTGATCAGTGATATTTCTACCCGACGATTGGCCTGACGATTTTCAGGTAAAGTGTTATCAAACACCGGTTGATATTCTGAGAATCCCTGGATGGACACTCGCACAGGGGAGACACCGTTATTGATGAGCGATTTTGCCACATTAATGGCACGGGATGCGGACAATTCCATATTTGAGGGAAACTTTTCCGTATTAATGGGCGTGTTGTCCGTATGACCGGAAATCACCACCTTGTAACCCTTTTTAGAAGCAATGAACCCGGCAATCTTTTTAGAGATAAAATGATAGGCTTCGAGCAGCGTTGCTTCTCCCTCCCTGAATGTAATGCGCTCACCCAGGACAAAGACAAGTCGGTTTTCTTCCCGTCGGACGGAAAATACGTCTTTATCTTTTTCGTCCACAACGTTTAACACCTCAGTGCGGAGTTGATTAATCGCCTTGTCTAAACTTGTGTTTTTGTTTGCGGTAAAAACAAGTTCTGTACGGGTCTTATCAGATTCTGCCAAAGATTCATTTTCCAATGGCTGTTGAGAAGGGGGTGGTGTTTTGATCTTCAGGGTCGGCCGATCCGTATCGGGACTGCTCACTTTCAGGAATGTCTTGTTAGCGGACAGAGAATAAAGAAAGAGAAAAAATACCAGAAGAAGGGTCATTAGATCGACCATGCTCCAAAGCGGAACTTCTTCCTCAACGGTTTTTCGAGCCAGCATTTTCTGAAGCTGTATTCTTTTCCGTTCGGACAATTCAAGCTGATTCTTGAGTTTTTTTGTGCTGTTGTTCCTAAGCATTTTGTCTTTTTGCGGTCAAAGTTTCCATGGGATTCGATGAAACCGGTAATTTTGATGGAACCTGTGATTCAAATAAATCCTTTTGTCTTCCCTGACAATTCTCCATATAGGATTGCAGATGGTATGCAATAGCCCTGGAATTTTTGCCTTGTGAAATATCTAGCACACCTTCTATAATGACATAAAGGAGTGCGGATTCTATTTTAAGATGTTCAGATAGCTTTTTGTGTAGCGGAAGAAAAAGAAAATTGGCTACCAACAAACCATATAAAGTGGTGAGAAGGGCGATGGCCATACCTTTGCCCATATGCTCAGGAGATCCCAAATTGTTCAAAACGTTCATCAAACCGATGATGGTGCCCAAAAACCCGATAACCGGCGCAAGCTTTTGAAGGGTATTTAAAATGTTGCCGAGAGACTCCTTTCGAGAAAAATACATTTCATATTCTTTTTCCATGATTTTGTGAATTTCAAACGGATCATATCCATCAACAATCAGATCAATTCCTTTGCGCAGAAAAAAATTTTTGATACGATGTGCTTCTTTCTCCAATGCCAATTTGCCATAAAGCCTGTTTACGCGGGACAATCTTACGATATCTTTTACCAGAATCCGGTAGTCCATTTCTTTGCGGCGAAAAATCACAACCAATGTTTTGAATAAATCGCTATAGCTTTTCATGGGAAAAGATAAAAAACCGATAACAATGGTACCGCCAAGCACCAGGATACCGCTTTTAAGGTTCAATATCATAGATGTTTCGCCGACAAGCTTTGTCGAGAGCCACAGAAATAACATTATCCCTGCTACTGGAATCATTTTTCGAATCATTTTTCCTCCATTGTATCCCTTAGTACATGTATTCATAAATAAGATTACGTCATTATAACTTGTTTTATTCATTCTTTGTATGCAAAAGTTTAAAGTGCCTAAAGTGAACTAAAGTGCCTAAAGTTAAGGTATTCTACCAATTTTAATTATAATTGATCGCGCTGACAAGCGCGTTCCTCAACCCTGGCCCAGACCGATAACCAATACTGTATACTCAAAAAGTCATGTTTGTAATGGTGCCTAAGCCAGATCGATATATGAACGATTCGCACCAGGGCGGGCTTTAGCTCACTTTAGACACTTCAAACTTCAAACTTTTAGAATTCAACTTATACGGGATAGTTGTCTTGATAAAATACCTAATTGTATTTACGAATTAGAGCACTTAGCTTAATTGGACACAAATCCATATGCAGCTAGTGTGCCACAAGGATCAATCCGAATATATTTCACATAAATATAATAAAAGCGTAGTAATCTAAATGGATTGATAGATAATATGGAAAATGTTCAGATGGAACAAAACACAGGGGTAAGGGGAAAATATTTCCTGTTGTTAAATGATACACAGAAAATATCGCCGCCACAGGTTTGTAATATTAGATATTTTACTTGTCTCTTTAAGGGCTGCTGGACATGATGTTACATATGTTACAGAGCAAAATGCGGGCTCTTCTGATGATTTAATATATAGAAGGTTTGTGATTTTGGAGCCTTATGAAGTATTTTTGATTCATATAAACCAATTTTCAACAGTTAGCTTTGGTACTCTTTGAAAGTGTTTTAGGTTTCCTGTAATTAATGTCATATTCATGGATAAAGCGATTGAGGCAATTTGTAAATCAGCATGCGCCAGAGGTGCCCCCTTTTTTTCCAGAAAGCTTCTGATCTCCCCATATTTTTTTGCAGCCGGGAAGTCAAATGACAAAATGGTCGCACGAGGAAGGAGAACAGCTTCAAAAAGTTTAAGCAATCTTGTCCTGTTTGAGGCTTTCATTAATCCATAATAAACTTTCCCAATGGTAATCGTTGTGGTGAATTGATCTCGTCTTGGTACCTTTTTCAAACGATTTAACAATGTTTCTGAGGGGATCTTACTTATAACATTTGTATAGATATCCGTGTCAAAAATAAACACTATATCTCTACCTCTCTGCCAAAGTCATCGGCCCTTCTCTGATATCCCTCCATGGCTTTCTCAGCCACTTCTTCAAGCTCGGGTGCCATGCCAACGGCCCCCAATAAACCATCTTCAGGGGGCATTGCTTTGATCCTCTCCAGAATTTCCAGATCGTTAACGGATATGAGGGCAACGAATGGCTTGCCTCTTTTGGTAATAATGATATGTTCATTAGTATATGCTGCCCGGCTTGCATATTCTGAAAAAGAGCTTTTAGCTTTTGCCAAGTTTACCTGTAACATATTACACCTCCATTATAGTCAATATGGTCATTATGACTAATATATTACAACCTCATTGAGTCGTCAACCAAAAATTTGGTCTATGAAAATAAAAGCTCGGGGCAGATTTTGTAATGCAGGCTAAAGAATTTGTCCGGCAACCTAAATCTTTTTTAGCGCAAAAATGAGCTGAATCGTCATTCAGTAACTGGATATAGTTTTTTCATCATCTTGATGTCTTTAAAGAAGGAAATGCCAGAAAAGTAGGGTCAATAATTCGATAATTTTAACTACTTTCGATAACCTTTCAGCATATCCCTTAATTCATGACACCTTGGTCATGGTCGCCCCCCAAGTTTATAAAATTAGGTATTTTACATTCACATTTAATGCTTTAAAAATAACAGTATTGACTTTTATATGTTTTCATATAAAATATAACATCTTATGTGGAAAACCTTAAATTTGAATTCCCCCTGCTTGTTGGAGCGAAGTTTACCATGTGAAACCAGTTTGCATTTTTTTGTTTAACTGTGGCGGAGATCCCGCCTATCGGGATCGTAACATAGTAAAGCTTCCGTCTTTCGGGGCAGCGCGGGATAAATTCAAATCGCTGATAAGATCCCGAAGGTTTACCCGCCTCTGGAGGGTTTACCCGCCTCCGGAGGGTTTACCCGCCTCCGGAGGGTTCACCTGAGGGAGTTTCATTTCGTTTCAAAATATTAAAGGATGACAGTGACAGATTCGAACCCACGCTGTTTTAGACTCCTCGTTGTCGATGACGACAGAGACATTCTGGAATTTTTCCGGCAGATCCTTTGTTATGAAAAATCCAACCTGTCGATTCACTCTGAATCCGATATATCAGCTGTTAAAAACGATTTTAGAACCACTCCTAATTTAGTGTTGGAACCATTTGATGTGGTTACCTGTCAGCAGGGCGATGAAGCTGTTGATGCCGTTAAAAACGCTGTTAAAGAAGGTCGCCCTTTTTCCGTCGTTTTTATCGATATTCGGATGCCGCCGGGGCCGGATGGAATCTGGACGTTAGAACATATCAGGACATTGGACCCGAACATCGAAATTGTAATTATGACCGGATATTCAGATGCTGATCCCTTTAGTATTGCGAGCAGAGTGCCGCCGATTCATAAATTACTCTATCTTAAAAAACCGCTCGATATGAATGAAATCCATCAATTTGCATCTGCTTTGAGTATGAAATGGCATACTGAGTGTGAACTTCAAAGGGTTAACAAAGGGCTTGAAGAATCTGTTGAGGCACGAATTCAAGAACTTAAGGAAAGTGAGAGGCATTTCAAAAATTTCTTGGAGAATTTAGGTGATATTGCCTATGAAATAGATCCCTCAGGGAATGTAACCTATACTAATAAAGCGGCTGAGATATTGACAGGAAAAAAGTGACATAGCGGATTTTTACCGTCTCCCTTAATGCCAATGTTATGTATTTCTAATAGTTATGCGCCTGCAGCCGTAAAAAATAACAATATTAAAGCATTGGTTTAGGTCCTATATTAGTACTGGTTTATCAACATTGGGTAAAAACATTTTAATAGCGCCATCCTCAGAAATTTTAAAGGAAATTCCATTGTCGGATAATGCTTTAGCCGCTGATTCGCCAGTTCCCTTCACACCCTTTATGTCCAGTTTGCTGATATCAACTATGGTAATTAAAACCCATTATATTTAAATACTGAGGTCACTAACTGATCGGCTGTTGCAATTGTAATCGGATAGGAAAATTGAGAGGCTTTCGACAACATCTCAAAATACATATCTTCATCATCTGTCTCGTCTGCTAAAAAATATCTGGTATCACCATGAACGGCACGCTGTATAAGTTCTGACACTTGAAGCTCTTTCAAATACTGTTCAACCATATACCCCCCTTACTTTTCTGACATTACCTCTACATAACAAAAAAAACCTCGCTCAAGAGTGAAATAAGAAAATTTTCTTATCTCCCACTTTTGGCAAGGTTTCGGCTTTTCTTATATGGTGTCGGTAGACGAAAATGATTTGACAATTGTTAAAAATAGGATTTACTTGACCTGACACCAGGAAAATATGATATATGTATGTGAATTGTTGTTGTGAATGGTACAGGTACTGGCAAGGTGTACTTTTTATGATTTCAGCATGAAATCTTCACTTTTCGTAAATTTTAGATTGAGGCTCATAATTGTAGCACTTTTTAAATAGAAGCACTTAATACGGTTATGAAATCAAAGACGCCTATATTTTTATTACTAGCTGGATACATATCCAGCTTACTAGTTTTCCTTATTTGGTATTACACAACTGATACTCCCATTATGGAAGTTGTTGTAGTTGTAGTTGTTATAACTGCCTTATATTTACTCTTATATTTTTTGATTTTGTTCATTAGTTCATTACAAACACTTGGGAAATCCTTTTTCCTTGTATCAATAATAACATTAGCGACCTTTTTTTTAATCCAAACTGTCTATCATGAAAAATATCGAGTTGGAAGAGCTAGAGTAAAAAAGCTCACAGAAAATATACGACTCATAGAAAATATACGTATGAGAAAATTAAAAGCCGAAATTGATGCCGCTAACAAAACCATCACAGAATTTATAGCAAAGTTGGTATCTGAGCGTCAAGAAAATGATAAATTGAGAAAACAGTTAAACGAAATAATCAGAAAAACGAAATTTTTAGAAGAAGGACACAAAACAAAAGGAGATGTTGTTATACAAACGAAATCAAATAAGGATTTTTCTAAAATAAATTCAGAGGCAGGTAACACCGATTTAGATACAAAAAATCAGGAGATCATTTTTAAGGTCCAGATTATTTCTTCAAGCACTCGTCTTGCAACAAATTCCCCACAATTTAAGGATCTAAAAAATGTATGGGAATATAAGGACAACGGTTTATACAAATATACTGCAGGAAACCATAAGGATTTAAAATCAGCATCTGCGTTACAGTCGGAATTTCGAAGGAAGGGTTTCAGTGGAGCTTTTGTGGTTGCTTTCAAAAATAGAAAAAGAATGCCAATGAGAGAAGCGCTGAGGCTTTTGAATTAATTAGTATACGAATGAGTTATCATAGGACGGATGAAATGGGTATTTTATGATATCACAATGCCTGCTAAATTGTTTGTAGCCCAAATATTGCCCAGGTATCACAGGTTTGACATACCCTGTGATACTGGTAAGAAATCACAACATCGATCTTAGTTCGAAATCTTCTATTTAGGAAATTGAAGGTTTAGAGGTCACATGTTCTCAAAAACTGGAACCAGCATCTCCCATCTATAAAATTGAGTCGACACCATCTCAATTTTTCCTTATAGACTGTAAAGAATTTGACTTGGAGAAACTTTGGGCTGAGATAGATTTCTTGAGAAGTAACAATTCGTGCGAATGCTTTTTTGCTATTTGTAATGTTGAACCTGAAATGGAAATAGAAAAATTTGCCTTATCTAATAACATTCAAGGCCTTTTTTATAAAGATGATCCACCGGATGTTATCAACAAAGGCATTTCTGCTATTTTGAACGGAGATTATTGGTACTCAAGAAAAACACTAACAAAACACCTTTTGAAACCAAATCCTTCGATGAATTCAATAAATCATGCCACCTTATGCAATTTAACAATGAGAGAAAGAGAAATACTATCCTTAATTGCTACAGGACAAAGTAATAAAGCTATTGCTGATGATCTTTGCATCAGCCCTCACACTGCCAAAACCCATATCAACAACATTTATAAAAAGATAAATGTTAACAACCGGTTTCAAGCTGCATTGTGGGCTATTAAATATCTGTAATTCAACACGGTAAGATTTTGTATTTTTTATCAAAACAGATCGCCATGCCTTGTTGATCCGTTCGAATTACCGATCCTGAAACATCGATATGTGATATTTTATCCTTCACATTCTTAAACTTGTCCAAAGGGAGAATAACTGCTAATTTTACATCAGTTCCGACTGTCAATGGTTTATTTGTTTTGAAAAAAGCACCTCCTGCGCAGATATTACTGGTTATAAATTTAAGGGATTCCCGTTTTTTATCCTTATCGAATATTCGGAGATATATCGGAAG
>CAXMTB010000160.1:0-7243 GCA_964195835.1 uncultured Nitrospinaceae bacterium
GAAAAAGAAGTTTTTTGCGGCCTGGCAGAGATCGTACAACATGCCGTCATTGGAGATGCACACCTCTTTGCTTATCTTGAAGCACACTATCAAGAAGCTTTAGCACTTGATAAGGACGTCATCGGAAAACTGGTTTATGATTCCATCATCATTAAATCCGCCATTGTAAACCAGGATGAATTGGAAAAAGGAGAACGCCGCAAACTGAATTTTGGACACACCTTCGGGCATGCTTTTGAAAAAACAACCGGTGTTCCTCACGGTGAAGCCGTCAGCGCCGGCATGGTCGCAGCATCACAGCTTTGTGTAAAAAGAGGCCATCTTTCGGCCAAAGACGCCGAAAGAATTGAAACACTGCTTCAGAAGATCGGGCTTCCTGTCAGAATCCAAGCTAAAGGGAAATCGGTACTCGATGCCCTTAAAAAGGATAAAAAACGAAAAGGAGACCGCATATATTTTGTATTGCTCAATAAGATCGGAAATGCCTTTGTGGAGCAAATTCCGATAAAAGAACTCGAGGCCGTAATCCATTATTTTTGTTAACTACTCAGGTTGTCAGGTTCACAGTTCAGGGTTGTTTCACTTACAGCTGGGTCGCATTTTATATATTGCTTAAGATAATTGATGGACCGATGAACGGCAGCAGTTACCATTAATGTGCCACGCCTCAATATCTTAAAACCGTTCAGTTTTTATTAGTGGATCATCTCCCGAGTTGTAGTTAATTAAGGTAAAATAAGTGGGTCATCTCCAATTGAGTGGGTGTGATCCCAAAGGGTGCCAGGGGTCAAGGATTCAAGGGTTCGAGTGCAAATGCTAAAGAATTACAAAGATTTGAAAGTCTGGAAAAAGTCATACGAACTCTGTTTAGATATATATAGAATAACAGCAAAATTCCCAAAGGAAGAAAGATACAGTCTAACTTCACAGATAAGAAGATCTGTTGTGTCTATTCCTTCCCTTGAATCCTTGACTCCTGGAATCCTTGGACCCTCTTCTCCAACTAAATTGGAGAAGAACCTTATCAGTTAACCTTGAACCGTCAACCTTGGAACTTTGAACCTGAGTAGTTGCGATACATCTTGACACCTGGCGACTCAACTGTTATCGAGCAGAATTGTAATCCTGATCAATAAAGTAAGCCTGTTTATCCCGAAAAGTAAGCCTGTTTATCCCGATGAAGCAGTGTTTTTCCTTTTGGTCGGTTATGGTGTTTTGTATTAAATGCGGATAAAGCCCATTCGGTTTTCAATTTTAACAAAATAAATTAGGGGGTTGGAAACATGACGAAAAAATTTTCATTGTTCATGGCAGTTGTTCTGGCACTTTTTATGATTTCAAGTGGAAACGTGTTCGCCAAGGAATTTATCAACGGTATCGACGCCAACTTTCCACCATTTGCCTATGTGGACAAAGCAGGAAAGCCCGGAGGCTTTGATATTGATTCGGTGGACTGGATCGCAAAAAAAATGGGGTTTACGGTCAAACACCAGCCCTTGGACTGGGATGGGATCATTCCCAATCTGGTGGCAAAAAAGATCGACTTTATCGCTTCGGGCATGAGCATCACTCCCGAACGACAGAAAGTGGTCAACTTTAGTATTCCGTACTGGACAATCAAGCAGGTCTTTGTGACAAAAAAGGATTCCAAACTGACGTTGGACCAGGTGTTAAAAGGCAAAAAACGTCTGGGAGTTCAGCGCGGAACCAGCGAAGCGGAATGGCTTAAAGATACTGCCGCCAAAAAAGGTTGGGATTTCGAACTGGTTTACTATGACTCCGCACCTCTGGCGGTTGAAGACGTTGTAAACGGCCGTATTGCCGCTGCTGCAATGGACGATGCACCGGCAATGGACGCAGCCGGCAAAAAACCCGTCAAGATCCTCGGCACCTTCGGCATGCATGACGAAGAATTCGGTTATGCGGTTCGCAAGCAGGATACCGAACTGCTGGAGACGCTCAATAAAGGACTCAAAATGCTCATGGCGGATCCTTATTGGGATGAACTGGTTAAAAAATACCTCAGGAAATAGCCGGTCCAAATCACCCCCTGGGAACAAAGGAAATACTGGGAAGGCGTCAGGTTAACCTGCGCCTTCCTTTTTTTGAAGGCCTCTACCAACAATGCTTGATGCACTTACCGCCATTTTCGAAGCACTCCCCTACCTGTTGAAAGGTGCTCTGGTTACCTCAGGCATCGTTGTCGGCGCCATGGGGCTCGGTCTGGTTATGGGGGTTCACATGGCCGTTGGACAGGTTTACGGCAATCGCGCCGCCCGGTGGTTCGTGGGTCTTTACGTTTGGTTTTTCAGGGGAGTACCGGTGCTGGTGCTTCTGTTTCTTTTTTACTTTGGATTGTTCGCCCTTATCGGATTGAATCTGAGCGCCTTTGCTGCATCTATCCTAGTTCTGGGCATGACAACGGCAGCATACCAGTCCCAAATTTTCAGAGGCGCAATTCTCTCGTTGCCCAGGGGACAGCTTCAAGCTGCCAGGGCATTGGGAATGAGCGATACCAAAGCAATCATCAGCATTATTTTGCCCCAGGCTTTGAGGTTTTCCATCCCCGGCTGGTCCAACGAGTATTCCATTATCCTCAAGGATTCCGCGCTTGCATTTGTTCTCGGAACTTCTGAAATCATGGCACGTAGCCATTTTGTTGCCTCACGGACGTATCACCACCTGCCCCTTTACATAACGGCAGGATGCATTTATTTACTTCTGACCTGGCTCGGGGTTCGGGCGTTATTGAAACTGGAAGCAAAGGTACGTATACCCGGCTATTCGTAGTAAAGGTGAAGAATGACCAAGCCCAAAAAACCGATTCTGCGTATCGAAAATATCTGTAAGATTCTCGGGGGAAAGGAAATCCTCAAATCCGTATCTTTGAGTCTTTTCAAGGGAGAGTTAAAGGTGCTCATCGGACCGTCGGGCGCCGGTAAAAGCACCCTTTTGCAATGCATCAATTTCCTTATTCCTCCGGATAAAGGGCGTGTGTGGCTGGAAGAGACTGAAATCCAAAGCCGCCGAAAACGTGATCTTTATGCATTTCGGCAGCAGGTCGGCATGATCTTTCAGGACTTCAACCTTTTCGATCATTTGAATGCACTGGAAAATGTCTCCATTGCACTTCGTAAAGTCAAAAAGATGAGCCGGCAGGCGGCCCGGGATCGCGCTGTTGCCGAACTTGAACGGGTGGGACTGGGGGATAAAACCACGCTGTATCCGGCTGAGCTGTCCGGCGGTCAGAAGCAGCGGGTTTCCATTGCCAGAGCCCTTGCCATGGATCCCAAAATCATGCTTCTGGACGAACCCACATCCGCCCTTGATCCGGAACTGATCGGCGAAGTTTTGACCGTTATCCGGGATCTGGCCCAAGGGGGTATGACCATGATTCTGGCCACCCATCAGATCGGTTTTACCCGGTCTTTGGCCGATGAAGTGCTTTTCATGGAAAACGGCAGTATTATTGAACAGGGATCACCCGAAGATCTCCTTTCTCCGGACGCATGTACCCGATCCAGGGACTTCTGCAGCCGGCTCAATGAACTCTATGAAGCGGGTGTATAAATGGACACCATTTTTTTTACAGACCAGTTGATCCCGGCCCTGAACCGGGGATTGGTCATGTCCATAAAGCTCATTATCCCATCGGGACTGATAGGTCTGATGCTCGGAATTATCATCGGAACACTGCGAACATTCGGCCACTCTGCCGTTCGAAAAGCAGCCAACGGATATGCCATCATTTTCCGGGGAACACCCTTGGTGGTGCAACTCTTTTTGCTCTATTTCGGACTCCCCAACCTTGGCATTTATTTAGACGCTTATACAGCAGCCGTCGTCGGTTTTATTTTGTGCAGCGGCGCTTACCATTCCGAATATATTCGCGGCAGCCTTTTGTCCATCAAAAAAGGACAATTTTTGGCAGCACAATCCATGGGGTTTTCCACCTTTAAAGCCATGTGCAATATCATCGTTCCACAGGCGCTTAGACGGGCCTTGCCCGGCTGCGGTAACGAGATCATATATTTGATCAAATATTCATCTCTGGCCTATATCATTACCTGTATCGAACTGACCGGTGAAGGCAAGATCATTGCCACCCGGACCTTCCGCTATACAGAGGTTTTTCTGGTCATCGGGTTTTATTATCTGGTTCTTGTGACCATGGCCTCGTTTGTTCTGCAAAAGCTTGAAAAAAGGTTCAAGATTCCTGGATTTGGGAAAGCTTAGGAGTTTATATGGTTTAGTCTTTTGAAACGAATCGATTTCAAAAGAGCTTCAGGTATGATTAAATTTTTAGCTGGAAGCTGTCTGAGTGGATTAGGGA
The DNA here is from genome assembly GCA_964195835.1 of uncultured Nitrospinaceae bacterium. Taxonomy (GTDB): domain Bacteria; phylum Desulfobacterota; class Desulfobacteria; order Desulfobacterales; family UBA11574; genus UBA11574. The sequence goes on from CAXMTB010000160.1 coordinate 4,334, forward strand.
TCGTTTTGAAAGAACCATAGACAATTTAACGTTACGGATTAAAATCTCTGTTAAAATATAAACCTTTATTAAACGCACGGGTGGGTTCTTTCATTACGAGCCCTTATCCACGAGTTCTTTCAGGAAAAATTTAATTATACCTGAAGCGGTAATGTTTTCGAAGAGCTAAACTCTTATCGGAATTTAAATATGCCAACATATACCCCCATAACCGACGACATCCGCAGACGCATCTCCGATGTACTGGGAGATGAATGCATTGTTACAAATCAGGATGAAGTCGGAACATATTCCAAGGATGCTTCCGGTCTGAGTTATCCTCCTGAACTGGTCATCCGGGTTCAGGAAACAGCACAGATTCAAAGGCTCATGAGACTGGCCAATGAATATAAGTTTCCGGTAATCCCTCGGGGCGGCGGATCGGGATTGGCCGGGGGTTGCCTGCCGGTATTGGGCGGTGTGGTGCTGTCGCTTGAGAAGTTGAACCGTATTATTTCCGTAGATACGCAAAACCTTATTGCAGAAGTTCAACCCGGAACCATTACTAAAGATTTGCGGGATGCGGTCCAACAAAAAAAACTCTTTTTCCCGCCGGATCCGGCCGGGATGGATCAAAGCACCATCGGCGGCAACGCGGCCACAAATGCCGGCGGCCCATCATGTGTCAAGTACGGAACCACAAAGGATTACATTCTTGGCCTTGAAACGGTGCTTCCCTCCGGACGGATGATAAACACCGGGACCCGGACCCGTAAAGGTGTGGTCGGGTACGACCTAACCCAACTTCTCGTCGGTTCTGAAGGAACGCTTGGAATCATCACCGGCTTGATTTTAAAACTGATCCCCTACCCGGCTTCCGTCAGCGCCGTGACCGCCGTCTTTTCAGACCTGCCGTCGGCCATGCAGGCCGTAACTCAAATTCTGAACAGAGGACATCTGCCATCGGCCATTGAGTTTTTGGACGCCAAATGCCTCTTGCTGGTGAAAGATATTTTGCCGTTTCATGTTCCCGGAAAAAAATCCACGCTGTTGATTATCGAGGTTGACGGTGACCCTGCGCAGACAAAACGCGACATCAAAACCATCGGAAAGATCTTAAAAGAGGTTGGCGCAACGCATCTTCTTCCCGCTTTTAATGAAAAGGAACGCGAAGATATCTGGAATGTCCGGCGGCAGGTTTCTTTGAGGATTCACGACAATTATGCCCTCTATATTCCCGAAGACGTGGCGGTTCCCATTGGGAAAATCCCGGCCCTTGTGGCCGAACTTCCAAAGTTGGAAGCCGAGTACGGTTTCGAGATCTACGCTTTCGGACATGCAGGTGACGGTAATATCCATCTCAACATTACGGCGCAAAATCGGGACAACATGAATCGGGTGGAAATGGGCGTGAAGGCCATACTGGCCCGGGTGATTCAGATGGGCGGTACAATTTCCGGCGAACACGGTATCGGCCAGGCAAAAAAACGGTATTTGTCCATGGAGCTTTCAGCGGAAAGCATCCGGCTCCAGACCGAAATCAAAAAGGTCTTTGATCCAAATATGATTCTCAACCCGGGTAAAATTTTTCCGGAAAAGGATTTCAACAACCGTCTACTCTGAGAATCCGTAGTGAAACAGTTCGTATTCGGTTTTTCCTCCCAGCAAAGCATCGATCTTGTCTTGAATTTTTTTTCGATCCCCGCTGGCCATCCATTTTTTCCAGTCCTCGGAAGAATGCCATATACTGATCACCAGAAACAGATCGGGCCGGTCCATGCTTCTTAAGGTTTCACCTGAAATATAGCCGGAATGACTTGTGGCCAGGGATCTGATTTCCCTGAAAAGATGTATCATCTCTTTGGCCTTGTCTTCCGGCACGATTCGTTTAATTAACACTTTTACAGCCATTTTTTCCTCCTTTGAGGTGAGTTTTCATTTACGGGTTGAATGAAATTATTGTTATATGATTTTTTTAAACCGTTAACCCTGAACCCTGAACCCTGAGCCCTGAACCCTGAGCCCTGAACCTTGAACCCTGAACCCTGAACCCTGAACCACTTAACCCAGGTTATTATTAATAAATACCAGAAAAATTAAATATCGTCAAATTTGGCAGACCATTGGAAAGAAATAATACCGGGTTAACAGCGTATTGTTTTTTTCCTCTAACTGTTGTAGGAAAAATAGACATCTGCTGTCAATAGACTCTAACCGAAATCGCCAACATCAAAACCAAAAATAATACCAACAAGAAGGAGTGCAAGACAAAATGTTTAACGAAAATGATTGCCTGGAAAATCTGAAACACATTGTATCTGAATATGCCGATGATGAGAACATTAAAAATCTGTCTCTGGATGAACTCCGATCAATCTACACGGAACTCGCCGATAATATTTATTCTATATCTGTTTCCAACCGCGTTAAATACAAAAACATGCTATGGAATATCAACAATTTAAAACCTGAAATCCGGTCAAAATTTCAGACAGAACTTTTCAATACATGGCATTCCATCTACATAAAATCAGCAAAGGCCGATCCGACAGAAGATCGCCCGGAAATTAAAAAACAGGAATCGACTTCCGTTGTTGAAGCTGAAAAAAGCCCTGAGGTCGATGCTAAGGAACAGACATCCGTCATTACGGAACAACAAGCCATTGAAAGCGAAAAACAAAAAAGAGTGGCATCAAGTGAAGATACGGATCAAAGCCTTAAAAAGGGACCGGCGATAGAACAATCCCCTATAACATCAGCTCATAAATTTGAAAACGACTGGTTCGATAAACTCCTTGATTTTTTTGCCGCCATCGTCGGCGGTGTGTCAGGAATGTTTTGTCGTTAGTTTTTTATTATTGGTTTGTTTGACTCAAAATTTCAGGTTTGAAATTCCTGCCGTACATAGAAGCAGGTCATCGGCAATTGTAA
>CAXMTB010000161.1:0-7210 GCA_964195835.1 uncultured Nitrospinaceae bacterium
GAGCGAATGCTACGTTTCGGAGTCTTGTGGCGAAAAAGAAGCAAGGGGACACAGAGCGAAAAAGGTAATCGTTGGGTAGAACGTATATTATCTTTTAAACAAACTTGCCAAATGCGTTCATTGCCATCCTTCCCATTGATAGTAGACGCAATGGATTCATTTTTCAAAGAGCAAAAACCAAACTTAAGTTGGCTTTAGCGGAAAGGCATCGTTACCTCCCCTGAACATGTACCATAAAGAAAATGAATTGATGGAAAATCTAAGAGTTTTGAATTTTAAATAGTCTGTAGTGGGATAGGGATGCTTCCTGCTACGGCACCCAACTTTAGATTTTCCATCATTCCAAACCCCGAAAGGAACTTCTTATCAATGACTGTGAAAATACAAAAACATCTAATAATCGCTGCCATTATAATGGGTTTTCTTTTGCCTTTTTTGGCTTCAGAGGTTTTCGGATCCGAAAGGGCAGAGAGATTCGATGCTAAAACACGAGAGAAGATTGAGAAATCCCTGGACAAAGCCATGAAGGAGTCCCGTTCTCCGGGAGCCATAGCAGCCATATGGGCTCCCGGTAAGGGAACCTGGATTGCGACGAGGGGAAAAGCGGACATTGAAAGCGGCCGTGCCTCTCAAACAGGAGACAAGACACGAATCGGAAGTATCACAAAAACCGTTACCGCCACGGCCGTCCTACAACTGGTGGACGAGGGTAAAATCGCCTTGGATGATCCCATCGAAAAGTATCTGGCATTTGTTCCCGAGAACAGCGGGATTACCGTTCGGCAGCTGCTGAACCATTCAAGCGGTATATTCGACGCTGAGAACGATGACCATGATTTCCGGAAAGCAGTGGATGAAAATCCGTCCAAAGCGCTGACTCCCCGGGAAATCGTTGAAACGTCCATGAAACATGCCCGTTATAACAAGCCCGGGAAAGGCGGACATTACTCCAACGCAAACTACAAGGCTCTCGGCCTGATCGTCGAAAAGGTCACGGGAAAGGACCTTGGAACCGTCTTTCGCAAAAAGATATTCGATAAGCTCGGCCTAAAAAATACGGTCTTCGCAACGAAGCCGGAGATTGAGGGCAAGCACATTCACGGGTATGCTCTATTACCCGATCAGACGATCGATATCACCGTAAGACCTGATGTCTGGATTCTCTGGGCTTCGGGGAACATGGTCTCCACCCTGGAAGACCAGAAGAAATGGGCGGAAGCGCTTGGTCGGGGAACGTTGCTGAGCAAAAATTCCTACAAAGAAATGACCGACTGGATCGAAATCGAAGCGGCCCTTCCCGGCAAGTTCAAGTACGGACTTGGCGTCGACCTGGTTGGAGAAGGTTTTATCGGACACGCCGGGGCCGTCGATGGGTACTACAGCAGAATCGCCCATAATCCCGAAACGGACACAACCATCGTAGTTTTTTTTAACAATCTGTCAGCCAGGAAAGACGTCCTGGTGTATGAAGGTTTTGTGCACGAGTTGATCGATATCCTTTGGCCGCCTGCCCCGGCGGTCCCCCTGTTCCAGTATAAGTGAGACACTTCCCAACCCATAATTTAGACTATAATAGAGGGTGGGGAAGGAGAAAATATAATGTTGCATTGCAAGACCTGCCCCCCATTGTCTTTTAACTATTGAATATTAGTAGGAAATCAATCATGAAAAACACTCGGTGGTATGCTACAGTAGCTCTGTTTATCATATTTATATTTTTTAATGCACCGATCATAAGCGGCCAGACTTCCCTTGATTCAAAGCTTAAACCTTACCTCAGTCAATATGATTTGCCTGCCATAGCCGCAGCCGTAGTAAAGGGAGGCGAGATCGTCTCATACGGTGCTGTTGGAACGCGCAAATCAGGCTCGACCATTCCAGTAACTATAAACGACCGCTTTCATATAGGCTCTGATACGAAAGCGATGACCGCTTTGCTGGCGGCCATAATGGTTGAAGAAGGAAAACTTAAGTGGCATTCAACCATAGCAGAGGTTTTCCCGGAAATTGCCGACAAAATGGATCCAAGAGTACGAAAAGTCACTCTTGAACAACTTCTTTCACATACAAGTGGCATGGCCGGTGACAACGAAAATCTTCTCAATGTTACCAATTTGCTCAAAGCCTCTTTAAGTCAAGAAGGGGATCTTGATGAATTGCGATATTGGCTTGTTCAACAATGGTGTAAGCGACCGTTAGCCTCCGATTCGGGTACAAAATTTGCCTATTCCAATATGGGCTATACGATTGCAGGTGCCATGATTGAACGTGTTAACGGAGAGACCTGGGACGAATTAATTATGAAACGTATTTTTATGCCTCTTGGATTAAAAACGGCCGGTCTTGGATGCCAGTCCTCGCTTGGTAAAATTGATGCAACTCTTGGCCATACGGTCCAGAATGGTAAAGTGAAAGTTCATCTGCCAGGGTCGAATGCTCACAATCCCTTAGTTATAGGCCCTGCTGGGTTAGCACATATGTCAGTCCTTGATTTTGCTCGTTGGGCCGGATGGAACGCAGGTAATGGAAGGCGAGCGCCTTTTATAGTACGGGTTGAAACTATAGAAAAACTTCATACACCGGTTATTACTATGCAACGAAAAGATCCGCCGCCAGGCACACCACCTAGCGGCAAGTATGCACTTGGCTGGGTGGTATTAGATGTAGCATGGGCACCATCCCCCCTTATCTATCATGCCGGCTCGGATGGAATGAACTTTGCGCACATCTGGTTAGATAAAAAACGTGACATAGCTATAGTCAACGTTACTAATATTGGCGGGAAGAAGGCCGATGAGGCATTGCGCAAGCTTGCCTCCGAATTATATAGGGGTGTCAAGTAGGGTAAGTGAGATGCGTTGCCAAAAGGCATAATTATTTTCTGTCCTCGTCACTCAAATGTGATGGCGAACCAGTCGTTGGAGCAGACAGCGAGGAGCGCAATGGCCTTGACGGGCATGCTCATTGGTGCTGTCTTACCACTATTCATTATCGGCATTATCAAGAAAGCATAACAGCCTAAATCAAAAAGAAGGAAAGTATGAAAAAATTTATTAAATTTGGGCTATTGAGTATTGTGATTTTTTCGTTGTTGATGACAGGTTGTTATAAATCCATAGATCCAAAACTTCAATTGCAACTCCCCTCTAAATTAACAATGCAGCTTGATCATCTTATTGACAGCACCATGTCGGCAAAAAATTTACCGGGTGTTGTTATTGGGGTATGGATTCCCGGCAAAGCCAATTACTTGAAAGCGTTTGGAAAAGCAAATCTCGAAACAGGTACTGAAAGACAGTTCGATGATCCATTCAGGATTGCAAGCATTACAAAGACATTTACTGCAACGGTAGTATTGTCTCTTGTTGACGATGGTCTGTTAAATACTTCTGATTCTTTATCAAAATACTTACCGAATTTTCCGAATTCTGAAAATATTACGATTAGAAACCTACTCAGAATGAGAAGTGGAATAGTAGACTTTGCTGATTCCAAAGTCTTAGAGGAATGGTATAATGATGTACATAAAAATTATTCATTAGATACCCTTATTGACATTATGGCTTCATATGGCAATAAATTCACTGAAGCAGGAAAGGAAACAATTTATTGTAATGGTAATTATACGATTCTTGCTAAGGTTGCCGAGATCGTTTCAGGTAAAAGTTTTGCAAGCCTGGTAAATGAAAAGGTCTTTCAGCCTTTAAATTTAACATCCTCTTCTTATCCAGAACCCCATAAGTATAATTTAGAAAGTAATAATCGCGGATACTCGTGGGAAAATTCTTCAGGTAGTTTTGCTGATAAAACAGAGCTGAATACAAGTTGTGCAAATGCGGGAGGTGCGATTATAAGCAACATGAACGATTTGGAAAAATATGCGAGGGCCCTATATCAAGGAGCGCTACTATCAAGAGAAACTCAGCAAAAAAGATTAGAGACTGAAGTTTTTAAAGGTGCTCCTCCCATTTTACAATACGGAGAAGGAATCCTTAAGCAGGGTGAATTTTATGGTCATAACGGAACTATTTTCGGATTTTCGACAGAAATGTATTATCTGCCGGCTGAGGATTCTGTTATTGTGATAAACGTTAATCGTTTAGACTTGGATGACAAGAGTTGGTCGGGAGGATTATTTGCGGCGATAAGCAGATTGGTGTTTCCTGAACATGTCTCTTGGTAAAAAAGGCCGAAAGGACAGAAAATCTGTGCAAGACCGTTAAGGACAAGAAATTAAAAGAAACACATAAAGAATCGTCTCACCTGACGTTTTCCGCTCCTTTCCCAAATGCAGGCAAACCCTGCAACAACAGGGTAAACTCAAGCGGAAGCAGTGCCTATTATAACAAGAAGATCATACAGGGAGGAGAAAATGAAAACCTACATCAAATTAAAAATCCGATTTAGACTCATTCAATCAGCCTGCCTGATTCTTTTTCTCTTGGCGGCGCAGGGATGTGCTATAAAGAACGACCTCTCTTTTTCACGGGTCGATCCATCCATGGACCAGCACATGCAGGCGGCGCTCGATGCCGCTGTGGCCGAGTACAATGTTCCTGGCGCGATTTTAGTATTAGGAGACATGGACGGGAACACACAAACCTGGACGAGCGGCCTGGCCGAACTTGAAACTAAAAAGGCAATGTCCAAGGACTTATATCTTATGATTGGGAGTACCACAAAATCCTATACAGCCACAATGGTTCTTCAGTTGGTTGATGACGGGCTCATCAAACTCGACGAACCTATCGGGAAGTACTTGCCCGGCCTTGTCCCTCGAGAAAATAAAATCACCATCCGGCACCTGTTGGAAATGCGAAGCGGCCTGGGGGCCTATGGGCGGAATCCCGAGTTTACAAAATTCATGGAACCCAATCCTCTCCGGGCTTGCACGCCGGAAGAGCTTGTGAAGTTCAGCCTCGATAAGACAATAGAACCCGACAAGGAATTTCAATACACCAATGTCAATTATATCCTCTTGGGCATGCTGATTGAGAAAGTTACTAACAATTCTTTAAATAATGAAATGAAAAGGAGAATTCTTCAGCCCTTGGGTATGTCCCATACCTTTATGCTCACGGAGCTGAAAATGCCCACTCCTTACGCGCACGGCTATCTCTATGAGGAGGGGAAAGTGATCGATGCAACCTATTCAATACATCCGTCTGTGTTCTGGACCGCGGGCGGCATTGTTTCCACGGCTGCCGATCAGCTTATCTGGGCAAAAGCTCTGGTCGAGGGCCGGCTTCTGTCGCCACAGGCCCATTCGGAGCAGTTCAATATGAAACCGGTCTCAGGCAGGCTGGGCTTCTACGGCTTTGGGACGGTGAATATGGATGGACTAATCGGGCATGGGGGTAACGTAAACAACATGTATACCTCTTTTGTCGGGCGATATCATGGATATGACTGCGTAATACTGGTAAATGGCCAGATCGGAGATGCCGAAGAAAAAACCTTCAGGGCTAAAGCTGTACTGGAAAAAGTTATAAAAGGGGCGGGCTTGTAAACCATACTGCTAACCCGTTGCTCACCCCGATCCTCGACCCGAGGCAGGTGCAAAATCCCGGGTCGGACGAATGGAATGGCCAGCCAACTTGGGTGATTGCAATCGCGAGCGGGTGAACTTTTGTTAGGTATTTTGAAATTAATGAGATGAGAATTTATTGACATAAAAACCCATGTATTCCGGAAGGTATAAATGAAAATCGGGAAAGAAAACGTTTATTTGCTTTCCGGGTTTTTAATCTACAATCCAGCCGGCCAGTCCAAGGGAATAGCCTTTAAGTTGCCTGATAGGATATGAGAATACCTTATTTTCTTCTCCAGTCATTAAATCTTTAATCCAGATGTAAACGGAAGTATCTTTATAAAAATCTTGTATAAAAGCTACCTTTCTGCCGTTATGGGAAACTTTAAAGTTTTTAAGACCTTCAAAAACCTTCATCGGAATCTCTTTTTTTGATTTGGAATCTGGATCTACAAGATATAAAAAAGAACAGGTGCCTCCCTTGCTGCCCCTTTTATGTTTCACATCTCTAATGATCAGGGTTCCGTCTGGTCTAGCCCCTATACATCTGGGCTGAATACCACCAGAAAAGCCCTTCTTTGACGGAAAAGAAAACAAGGAACTCGAAAGAAGCCTTGTATCCGTACCATTCTCTTTCATAACATAAGTTCCTACTCTTTGATAAGATTCCTCAGAGGTGACATGCACATCGCCGGTATCCAAGGTAAAAAAGAGTCTTTCCCCTTCGGGAAGCCAACCTATGTTTGTAGCAAAACAATCAAGAAATATCTCTGCTAATTCTATTTTGTTGTAGAGTCGTCCTGACGTGGTTCCGTGTGTGTAGAGAGTTGGTTTTTTACATGCTTTGTCTGCGTAATTCAAATAACTGATTCTGTTATCAGCGGGGTCGATAATCATCATTCTTGGGTACTGGGTTCCGATTACATCAGAAACTTTTCTAAATCTATTGGTACCGTCAAGAAAAACTTCATAAATTGAATGTGTCCTTCCAAAACGGTAATAATAAAAAGGACGCCATGAAGAATCATGTCCTATTTCGATAGTTCTTGTCTTTGAAAAGGCATAAAGTCTATTTTTGCTTGTAACAATTTGTCCTTCTACATTTGGTCGTTCTGATAACGCTATTGGGGTATTTTCATCAGAAAAGACCAGCTTATTTTCTCTATTGTCAGGATCAAGAGAAAAAATTTGGGTGCTTATTTGTTTAAACTTAAAAGGAGATTTGGCAGGACCTCCATACCTAATGGCGTACAGTAGCTTTTCGCCAGCCGATTGAGGTGGTGCAATAAGCATTAAAAAGAAGATGAATATTAGAAATTTTCTCATTCTCCACCTTTTTTTTACACGAAAATGAATATAGGTTTATAAATAAATTAAAACGGAAACATCTAATATGTCGCTTGAGAATGTCCTGTTTTCTTTTTTTGAAATAATACGAGGCATTTTAAAGGAAATAAATCTGAAAAACAAATTGCACACTTCTTGCCAAAGTGATTGATGATTAATATCAGTTAGCTAACGTGGATTACAATAGATAGTGTTGATTTTTAAAAATTATGTGGAATCCAAGATATTGTGATTTGCACAAAACTTTAAAATTACAGAGTCGAGTGGACCGAGGGAACCTCCCCCACAGTCTCTCACGCAACCGGACGTGAACCTCTCGGTTCATCCGGCTCC
>CAXMTB010000162.1:0-438 GCA_964195835.1 uncultured Nitrospinaceae bacterium
AGCCGGATTGCCTACTCATCGACGGCACATTTTTGATCTCGTCAGCTCTGCCACAGGAGGCGATACCCAAAGGTGATGCCCTTAGCGTTTCCATTGCAGCTGCGTCAATCGTTGCAAAAGTAACCCGTGATAGACTGATGGAGAGATACCACCAGGATTACCCTCAGTTTGGATTCTCAAAACACAAAGGCTACCCCACAAAGGCACATAAGAAAGCGATCCAAAAATTCGGAGGCTGTCCGATTCACAGAAGAAGCTTCAAGGGGGTTAAAGAATACCTGTAATCCCTTTGGCTATATATTAAGTATATGAGTCCAATTTCGTAAAACGATAAGGGTGCCAAAATGCTAAATAAGCGGCAGCAATTCGGTAAAGAAAGTGAGTCCTTAGCCGTGCGCTATCTTAAAAAAAACGGATACAAGATTTTGGAGCAGAATT
>CAXMTB010000162.1:448-7170 GCA_964195835.1 uncultured Nitrospinaceae bacterium
TGCCAAAGAAAAGGGGACTCTGGTTTTTGTTGAAGTCAAGGCCAGAAAAACCCATGTTTTCGGAAACCCAAAATGGGCGGTAACGCCCAAAAAACAACGCAAAATCTCCATGGTTGCCCTATACTATCTCAAAGCCACAAAGCAGATCCATGTTAAAGCAAGGTTCGATGTTATTGCCCTCAGCTTGGCAAAAGACAATCCTCAAATAGAGATCATAAAAAATGCCTTTGAACTCGCCTACGGATAATACAAAAAATACACCAAGTAAAGGAACGCTTTATGTTGTGGCCACCCCTATCGGAAACATGGACGATATCACCCTAAGGGCGATAAATGTTCTCGATCAGGTTGATCTTATCGCTGCAGAGGATACACGACATACGGGAAAGCTGCTGAAATACCACAATATCAAGAGCCACCAGATTTCTTACCATGAGCATAATGAAAAAGAGCGAACACCGCTATTAATTGAACGGATAGAATCCGGATCATCCATAGCGCTGGTGTCGAATGCCGGTACACCCACAGTTTCGGACCCGGGTTATATGCTTCTTCAAAGTGCCGTTGAAAAGGGTATAAGGGTCATACCCATCCCCGGCGCTTCTGCTGTGGTTGCAGCACTCAGCATTTCCGGGCTGCCCACCGACTCCTTTATTTTTATCGGGTTTTGTGCCAAGAAAAAGGCAAAACGACTCAAACAGCTTCAAGAACTTGCCGAAGAAAAAAGAACCCTTATGTTTTATGAAGGTCCTGGACGCATTTTGGCTTTTATGAAAGAACTTGCCGATGTAATGGGTGACAGATATGGTGTTCTCTGTAGAGAGATGACCAAACTGCATGAAGAATTTTTAAGAGGCCGTTTATCAGAACTTATAGATTCGTTATCCCATCGCCCGGCTGTAAAAGGTGAATGCACGCTTCTTGTGAAAGGCTGTGAAGAAAATAAAGAAGTTTCAAAGGACGTCATACGCGCTGAATTGATTGAAGCACTGGGTAAGAAAGGGGGCAAAATATCTGAGGTTTCCAGAATTATTGCCAAAAAATATGGCCTTTCTAGAAACAAGGTGTATGATGAGGCGTTGAAGCTGAAACGCAAGCTGCGTAGTGAATGACCCAAGGCCCAAAGCGTAAAGTATATGAGCACGAAGATAATCCGAAACCCGAAACCTGAAACCCGAAACCTGATTATTTGTCCGGTCATTCTTGCTGTTCCGAATAAAAAACAGCAGCTTACGGGTAGAGAAAAAGTTTCCTTTCTTAGCAGACATGCCAGAAGGGCTCTTGAAATATCCGCACAAAAGAGCCGGATTCAACTCGGTGATCTTAATAAAGATGAAAATGGTGTTCCTTTGCCCTTTAACGGAAATTACTGGTCTGTAACCCATAAGACCGGATATGTCGCTGGCGTCATTGCCCGGGAAAGGATCGGCATTGATTTGGAAAAAATTCGCCCGGTTAAAGAAGCGCTTCACAGAAAAACGGCCCATGACAATGAATGGGCGCTTTCAGATACCGATAAAACCGTCCTTTTTTTTCGATACTGGACGTCCAAAGAATCGGTGCTCAAGGCTTCGGGTACCGGTATCCGGGATTTGTTAAAATGCCGCATTGAACGGATCATCGACGATAGGCATCTTATCGTAAATTACAGAGAACATAATTGGGCTGTTGAACATTTTTATTTCAACGGGCATATTGCATCGGTGGTTAAAAATAATGTTGATGTGGAATGGGCCTTTTTTTAAGACCTTACAGACACATCTATCCATCAACTATCAACACTTTTCCCTTAACCAGGAGGTTTACATGACTGAGCCGACGTTAAACCATGCGGCTGCTGAAAGGTTTAAACCATTTCAGGATGAAATATTAAAACACCATAAAAAGATAATTCATTCCATCACCATCACCGGAAGTGCGTTGACCGATGATTTTGATCCCGAGACATCTGATGTCAATTCCGTCTTTGTCCTTCATGCTATGGATTTGGAGTTTCTTGAATTTCTGGCGCCTATGGGGAAAACATACGGTAAAAAAAGAATTGCATCACCGCTGATTATGACACTGGAATACATACTGAATTCTCTTGATGTATTTCCCATGGAGTTTCTGAATATACGACTGCTTCATGAAACCATATTTGGAGAAGATCTCTTTCAGAATCTTGTGATCGACAAATCGGATCTCAGGCTACAGTGCGAAAGAGAACTGAAAGCCAGATTGATCGGCCTCAGACAGGGCTATCTCTCTTCCTCAGGCGATGCCAAAATTCTCACCGATCTGTTTATCAATACCATTGCAGGATATATTCCCCTTTTCAGAGGCATTATCCTCATCCTTGGAAAGGAGCCCCCTTTAAGAAACGAGGATGTCTTAGCGGTTCTCGAAGAAGTCTCCGGCGTTGATACCCAAGTGTTTAGAACGGTTTTAAAGCAAAAAAGACAAAAGACAAAAATGATGATAACACAGCTAAACGCTATTTTTAAAGACTACTATGTTGCGATCGAGAAACTGGGAGATATTACGGATGGCATTAAGGACTAAACCTGCAGCGTTTATAACGGCCGTTTTTATTTGCTTTTTGTTTGTATCTGTAGGTTGGTCGGCGGATATCCCGGATAAACCGCAAAGATATGTGGTTGATTTGGCCGGCATTGTCGACGATGCTACAGAAAATCGATTGAACGGATATCTTCAGGAACTTGAACAAAAAACAACGGCTCAGATGATTATCCTGACCATATCGAGTCTTGAAGGCGAATCCATTGAAGACCTTTCATTAACAATTGCCCATGATAAATGGAAACTGGGTCAGAAGGGAAAGGATAACGGTGTACTGTTCCTCATTTCCGTGAAAGATCGAAAGTACAGGATCGAAGTCGGGTACGGACTCGAAGGTGTGCTTCCGGACAGCCTTGTCGGCAGCCTGGGCCGAGATTTGTCGGTACCTTATTTTAGAAAGGGCGACTACTCAAACGGTATTTTTGCAACCACCCTTGCAATGGCAAATAAAATTGCCGTAGATGCAGGCGTTAAAATAGAAGGAATGCCCTTGATAAAATACCAAACTCCGCCCACAGGAAAGGGCAAGCCTGCCAGTCCTCTTTCTATGATAATCGGCATCGTGTTTCTCATTATTATGGGAATACTGTTTGTAAAAAACCCAAGAGCATTTTTGCTGTTTCTTTTATTCTCTTCCATGGGTGGAAGAAGAGGTTCATGGGGCGGCGGCGGCGGTTTCGGCGGCGGCGGATTCGGTAGTTTCGGCGGTGGCGGCGGCGGTGGATTCGGCGGTGGGGGGGCGTCTGGAGGATGGTAGTTAGTGTCCGTCCAGAAATGGCCCTTTTTGTCCTGATCGGCGTTCTCCGCGGGTTTCCGGCTGCGGCGTACAGACGTACGCCTCGCCGCAAACCCTTGTGCGGCCTTAATCAGAACAAAAACTGCTCATTTCTGAATTGGACACCCATTATGTTTACTTTAAATTCATGGATGGACACTAGTTAGGGGCTTTGACCCAACTGGAATGGTGGCTCCGGTGAAATAGAAAAAAGTTTCACTGGGTAAAAGTGCTGGAATAATACAATTTGGGGTTAATGGTAAAATTTGAGTTGAAGATAATATTTTAAAATGGATAGTATCCTTTTAAAAACCAACCTTCCAACCTTCCAACCTTCCATTGTTCCATATTCGGGGAAAGCGCTAAAGATTCAAAAAGTGTTTCATTTTTTTATTAAGTTGTAGAAATTTCGAAACGTTTAATTATTATTTATCGGAGGTCTTTATGTCAAAAAAGATGAAAACAATACTTGTCATTGTAGGGGTCGTCGTACTGGTCGGTTTTATGGCGTTCGGCAAAATTATCGCCGGTTATAACCGGGTCATTGCCATGGATGAAAATGTCAAGGGCAAATGGGCACAGGTAGAAAACCAGCTCAAAAGAAGATACGATCTGATTCCCAATCTGGTTGAAACGGTAAAAGGGTATGCAAAGCATGAAAAAGAGCTGTTCGAAAATATCGCCCAAGCCAGGACATTATACTTTCAAGCAAAGGATGTAAAAGACAAAGTTAAAGCCTCAAACCAACTCGAAGGCGTACTCTCAAGGCTTCTTTTGCTGCAGGAAAGATATCCCGTACTCAAGGCCAATGAATCGTTCCTTAAACTTCAGGACAGTCTTGAAGGAACTGAGAACAGGATTGCTGTGGAAAGAAAACGGTACAATGAGTCAGTTCAAATTCTGAACACACATGTCCGTACATTTTTCGGAAAGTTTTATGCCATGATTGCGAGTGTCTCAAGCGCGGCGTATTATGAAGTGCCGGAGGCAGAAAAGGCAACTCCTAAGGTAACATTTTAAATACGCTGTTAAAGAATATGACGATTTTTCACTCAATTGAGGTTTTACATCGGATCGCTGTTTCTAAAGGAGGATTTCCATGATGTACATTAATGGGCACTGGGTCAACGCTGTTAGCGGTTCAATTTTTCCCGTCCACAATCCTTCAAATAATGAAAAAATCGGAGAAGCGGCAGATGGAAATCAAGACGATGCCCGGCAGGCCATAGAAGCGGCCCATGGGGCCTTTGGGACCTGGTCCGGCTTAACCGCCTATCAACGATCAGAATACCTTTACATGGCGTATCAATTGATGATGGAGCAAAAAGAACACCTGGCACGGGTGATGACCGAGGAACAGGGTAAACCCTTAAAGGCCGCTATGGGGGAAGTACAATACGGCGCGGATTTCTTACGCTGGTATGCGGAAGAGGCCAAACGGGTTTACGGAGAGACGATTCCGGCTCCCCGTTCAGATCAGCGGTTTATTGTGATACGCCAGCCGGTGGGGGTGGTGGCGGCCATTACACCCTGGAACTATCCCATGTCAATGATTACACGAAAAGTCGCTCCGGCACTGGCTGCCGGATGTCCCGTGGTGTTGAAACCGGCGGAAGCAACGCCTTTGTGCGCCGTTGAAATGTTTAAAATATTTGAAAAGGCACAAATTCCTGCTGGTGTGGTGAATCTTGTTACTGCGTTGAACCCCGCTCCAATTGGCGAAACGTTCATTACCCATCCTTTGGTTTCCAAAGTTACATTCACGGGTTCCACGGATGTTGGCAAGCTTCTGGCCCAAAAAGCAGCCAAACAGATCAAGCGTGTTTCTTTGGAACTGGGCGGTCATGCCCCGTTTATTGTTTTCGAAGATGCCGACCCGGTATATGCTGCCAAAGGCGCAGTGCTGGTCAAGTTTCTGAATACCGGGCAGGCCTGTATCAGTCCAAACAGAATCTTCGTTCATCATCGTATCGTGGGGCCATTTATCGAGGAATTCAAAAACCGTGTGTCAAAAATGCGTGCCGGCAGCGGATTTGAAAAAGGCGTAACTATTGGTCCCTTGGTGAACGCTGCAGCCCTGGAGAAGGTTGACCGACAGGTGACAGATGCACTAGAAAAAGGTGCAACCTTGATTTGCGGGGGCAAAAGACTGATGGATAACCATCTGGACAAAGGATTTTTTTATGCCCCTACGCTGCTCAGTGATGTTACACCTGAAATGCTGATTTACCGGGAAGAGACATTTGGACCGGTCGCTCCCATCATTACCTTTGACACTGAAGAATCTGTTTTGAACATGGCCAATGATACCCATTACGGCCTGGCATCTTATGTGTATACCCGTGATCTTTCCTGCGCCATGCGCATGTTCGAAAATCTTCGTTTCGGCATAGTTGGCATTAACGATATCAATCCTACCGCCGCCGCCGCCCCTTTTGGCGGTATGAAGGAAAGCGGTTTGGGGCGCGAAGGGGGACAAGAAGGTATCGGCGAATATCTTGAAACCAAGTTGGGGGGTTTTTCCATACAATGAAACCCTAATTGAGCGTAAAAAGGAGAAATAAAAACATGAACCCCCTTGAAACCCCATTAAAGACCCAACACACATTTTTAGATTTTCTTTACTGGAATCTGGTGGTTTCCGTGCCGTTTATTACTGCCTGTGTTGCAATCATTGAGGAATCGATAGCGTGGTTAATCATATATATTATTGCATGCATTTCGCTGGTTATGGTTATATACCGATTTTACTGTATCCATTGCCCCCATTATCATCAAAGCGGCAAGACATTAAAATGTATGTTTTTTTGGTGGATGCCAAAATTTTTCAAAGCAAAATCCGGTCCGTTAAGCCCGCTGGAAAAGACGGTGTCTGTCATTACACTTCTTGTCATCATAATGCTTCCCATTTACTGGTTATTGCTGCAGCCGGGGTTACTGGTGATCTACCTGCTGTCTATCGGGGTTTTGGGTTTAACTTTAAGACGATATGAATGCAAAAGATGCGTCTACTTTCAATGTCCGTCAAACTGTGTTCCGGAAAAGCTAAAAAAATGATATTATATCAATTGTTGGCTCATAAGAGCTTTCATCGCGCCGGAACTGCATGTTGTAACCAGTGAAAGGGCTTCAGAGATACATTGATTGATTTCCGATCTTTCATGGAGTCTGATCTTTCCTATGGCTTCCATTATTTTCCTCTCGGCGCCGATGAAATTCATGGATATTTCAACATGCTGTGCAATTCGTATCTCACCGGCCAGAGCTTCTAAAAATGATACCATCATTTTTTCAGCGCCCAGGCGTTCATCGCCTTCAAGGCCATCCATCTTAGACAAAAGACCTGAAGCAATGATAAGTTCTGATTTTATCCGCTCAGCATACA
>CAXMTB010000163.1:0-7129 GCA_964195835.1 uncultured Nitrospinaceae bacterium
CAGGATCTGCGCCTCTACCGAGTGCAACCAGGCCGTTTTCTTTCAGACGTACCGTAACTTCGCCCTGGGCATCCGTACCGCTGGTAATGGCGCTTATGGAAAATCTCAAAAGTTCGGATTCTGTTCCCGCTAGTTTGGCAATACAGTCATACGCCGCATCGATGGGGCCGTTTCCGTATCCCGTACCCTGAACCGGCCTTCCATTGATAAAAAGTCTGACGGTTGCCATGGGAATGACGGTGGTACCGCTGGTGACATGAAGATATTCCAGCTGGAAAATTTCGGCGGTCCTTAAGATGCCTTCCGTAACAATCACTTCCAGATCCTCGTCAACAACGTTCTTCTTTTTGTCGGCCAGTTCCTTGAATTTTTTAAAAACGAGCTTCAACTCTTCGTCGGAAAGATCGTACCCCATTTCCTTCAAGTGAGAGCGCAGAGCGTGTCTTCCGGAGTGTTTTCCCAGAACCAACTTGCTGGCGGTGAGCCCGATGGTTTCAGGCTTCATGATTTCATAGGTCATGGGATTTTTCAGAACCCCGTCCTGATGAATTCCAGCCTCGTGGGCAAAGGCGTTGGCCCCGACAATGGCCTTGTTGGGCTGGACAAGAATACCGGTTATCATGCTGACCAGTCGGCTGGTGGGATAAATCAGCTCTGTTTTGATATTGGACGAGAACGGCATGTAATTGGGCCTCGTGTGAAGGGACATAACGACTTCTTCCAGGGAGGTGTTCCCGGCCCGTTCGCCGATGCCGTTGATGGTGACTTCCACCTGTCTTGCACCGCTGTTCAGCGCTGCAAGGGTGTTGGCCGTGGCAAGGCCGAGGTCATTGTGACAGTGAACACTCACGACAGCCTTGTTGATATTGGGGGTATGGTCGATCACATACTTGACCAGATCCGCGAATTCCATGGGGATGGCGTATCCGACGGTGTCCGGAATATTGATGGTTGTGGCGCCGGCCTCAATGGCCGCCTCAAACACCTTGCAAAGAAAATCCCGATCACTGCGTGAGGCATCTTCTGCCGAAAACTCGATGCTGTCGGTAAGGCTCTTGGCGTATTTGACAGATTCCGAAGTGGTTTTGAGAACCTGGTCCCGGGTCATGTTGAGTTTGTATTCCATATGGATATCGGATGTGGCCAAAAATGTGTGAATTCTCGGTTTTGCTGCGTGCTGGACGGCGCCCCAGACGCGATCGATATCGGCTTTTGACGTCCGTGCCAGGCCGGCGACCTCGGTTTTTTTTAGTTTTGAGGCGATCTTGGAAACCGCATCAAAATCACCTTCAGAAGCTGCCGGGAATCCTGCTTCCAATACATCTACGCCGAGCTTTTCCAACTGTGTGGCAAGGCGCAGCTTTTCTCCGGCATTCATGCTTGCGCCGGGAGATTGCTCGCCGTCTCTTAGCGTTGTGTCGAAAATAATGATTCGTTCTTCCATGATTTTGCTCCTATTTATAAATGTGGTGGTACCTGAATATAGATAATATTGAATTTTACTGTCTTATCTCTAAGCAAAGGGCAAAATAAGAACGAGCATACGCCGCAGGACAGGATAAGAAAAATGTCCCACGGCATTGATTCCCTCTCTTTTATTTAGAATTTCATACATTTTCATAATGATAGGTTTAATCATTTATCATTTAACATTGCGAGCTTATACTGGAAGCTGTCGGCAAGTGCTTGCCAGCTGGCTTCAATAATATCTTCGGAAACACCGATGGTGCTCCAGATATGGTCGTGATCCCGCGACTCAATAAAGACCCGTACCCTTGCCGCAGTTCCCTCGCGGCCATCTATGACCCGGACTTTAAAATCGATCAGGCGCATGGCGTCCAGATCCGGATAAAATTTGTCAAGTGCCTTGCGAAGGGCATTATCTAAGGCGCTGACCGGACCATCTCCTTCAGCGGCGGTGATTTCATCTTTGCCTCCCACCGAGATCTTGATGGTGGCATGGGCTGAACAGGGACGATCTTCGTCTTTTTCGACGGTGACCCGAAAGGATTTTAAATCAAAAAGTGGCTGAAACTGATTGGTAAACTTTTCGAGCAGGATCTTAAACGATCCGTCGGCAGTGTCAAACTGGTATCCATCCTGCTCCATCTGTTTTATTTCTGTAACGATCTTACGGCTGTCAGTTCCGTTGGCCCCAAGCTCGATCCCAAGTTCTTTTGCTTTGTATTCGATATTGCTTTTTCCCGAAAGATCCGACACCAATACACGGCGGCGATTTCCCACAAGTTCGGGCTCCATATGTTCGTATGCCTTTGATACTTTCATAATTGCACTGACATGAATACCCCCTTTGTGGGCAAATGCGCTTTCACCGACAAAGGGACGGCTGTTCAAAGGAATCATATTGGCCGTTTCACTGACAAACCGTGAGAGCAATCTCAATTTTCCCATATTTTCCGAAGAAACACACGGGCGGTTCATCTTTAGCTGGAGAATCGGTATGATCGAGGTCAGATCGGCATTGCCGCATCTCTCTCCATATCCATTGATGGTTCCCTGGACCATTACCGCACCGGATTGGACGGCTTCGATGGAATTGGCCACAGCCAGGCCGCTGTCGTTGTGGGTATGAATCCCGAGCTTGAATGGAAGTGAATCCTCTTTTGCAGCGTATTTTTCCGAAAACGCTTTTCGAACCTCATCCATAATCGATTTGACTTCAATGGGAAGAGACCCGCCATTGGTGTCGCACAGCACGATGAATTCTGATCCGGCATCGATGGCGGCCATCAGTGTCTTTAAGGCATAATCCGGATTTGCTTTGTACCCGTCAAAAAAGTGTTCGGCATCATAAATCACCTCCCGATCACCGTTTTTCAAATATTGGACGGAATCGGTGATCATGGCAAGGTTTTCTTCAAGGGTATTGCTCATGACTTGCTGGACATGAAGATCCCATGTCTTTCCAAATATGGTCACTGAAGGGGTTTTGGCCTTTAACAGTGCCTGCAAGTTTGGATCATCCGAAGGGTCGATACGGGGTTTGCGTGTTGATCCGAAAGCCGTTATCCGCGCGGTATTGAATTTTTTCTTCTGGGCCAGATCGAAAAATTCCATATCTCTGGGATTGGACCCCGGCCAGCCACCTTCGACGTAATGTATGCCGAAATCATCCAGCCTTTTCGCGATCTGGATTTTTTCCTTGGCACTAAAACTGATGTTTTCTCCCTGGGTTCCATCCCGCAAGGTCGTGTCATAAAGTATGATCTGTTCCATATTTTATCTCCTAATAATGTCGTTTCTAAATGCTTATTCGCAATGTATCTACGATTTTTTGTAAATTAGTATCTTAATAATTATTTTTGTGCATTTTATGGCAAAACTTTTTCCATTCTGCCACTAGGGCACCAAGGCACGAAGAAAGAATAATAAATATATCCTTTGTGTCTTAGTGCCTTTGTGGCAAATATTTTTGGTTCCCCGATAAATCGGGATTGCCGCTTCGCTACAACCGGCTCGTCCGGGTTGGGCACTTTAAACTTAAGATACGGTTATCTGTTTTCAGGCCGCAATGCCCTCACCGCAGCTCCGGCTTGCCACATTTCGGAATTTTTGATTACGTCGAGTTCTTTTTCGAGCTTTTCGCGATAGTCAGGGGCACTATTGGCCTCAAGGACCCTTTTGGTTTCAACGCCGGACACAACCCTTTCGTAGAGCTCGTCAAAAAGAGGGGCCACAGCATCACGAAACTTCGGCTTCCAGTCCAGGGCGCCTCGCTGGGCGGTGGTACTGCAGTTCGCATACATCCAGTCCATACCGTTTTGTGCCACAAGGCGGATCAGGCTCTGGGTCAGTTCCTCTACGGTCTCATTAAAGGCTTCACTGGGTGTGTGCCCATGTTTTCGCAGGACATTGTACTGGGCTTCCATCACCCCGGCCAGACAGCCCATTAAAACACCGCGTTCACCGGTGAGATCACTATGAACTTCTTTTTCAAAAGTGGTGGGAAAGAGATAGCCCGAACCGATGACAATTCCCAATGCCAGTGCTCTTTCCTTGGCGCGACCGGTAAAGTCCTGGTGAATTGCAAAACTCGAATTGATACCGCTGCCGTCTAAAAAGTTGGTCCGAACGGTTCGGCCTGATCCCTTCGGGGCCACCAGGATGACATCGACGTCTTCAGGGGGTACAATGTTGGTCTGGTCCTTATAAACAATGGAGAATCCATGTGAAAAATAGAGTGCATCTCCTTTGCTGAGGCATTTTTTAACGTTTGGCCAGACCGCAACCTGACCGGCGTCTGAAAGCAGATACTGGATAACGGTTCCCTTGCGGGCCGCTTCTTCAATGGGGAAAAGGGTTTCTCCGGGAACAAAACCGTCTTCAACCGCACGGTCCCAGGATTTACTCTTTTCACGCTGCCCGACAATGACGTTGATTCCGTTATCTTTCATATTTAAGGCCTGTCCGGGCCCCTGAACGCCGTAGCCCAAAACGACAACGATTTCGTCCTTTAACACTTCTCTGGCTTTTTCCAGAGAAAATTCTTCTGATGTAATGACTTCTTCTTCTACTCCGCCGAAATTAATTTTGGCCATGTCGTTCTCCTTATATAATTAACGATTATCGATTGAATATTGAATTTTTCCGGAACCAAAATACTTGCCACAAAGTCACTAAGACACAAAGGTTATATTTATTATTCTTTCTTAGTGACTTGGTGCCTTAGTGGCAGAAAGAATTCTTTCAATAATGTTTTCAAAAGGCTAAAGTATTACAAAAGCACTTATTTCGAATTCCTGAACAGGGCAATCATTCCTGTTCTGGCGATTTCCTTTATGCCGATGGGTTTTAAAAGGTTTAAAAGCGCCTTCAATTTTCCTTCATCGCCCGTGACTTCAATGGTGTAATGGTCAGGTCCCACGTCAACAATCTTGCACCTGAAAATATCCACGGTTCTTAATATTTCGGCACGATGTTCCGGCTTGGCGACCACCTTTATAAGGGCCATTTCTCTCTGGACATATTTCTTTTCGGTCAAATCATGAACTTTGATGACGTTAATAAGTTTGTTGAGCTGTTTTTCAATTTGTTCAATAATCGGCGGTTCTCCTGAGGTAACCAGCGTAATTCTTGATATAAGTGGATCTGTGGTTTCAGCCACGCAGAGGCTTTCAATGTTAAATCCTCTGCCGCTGAACAGCCCTGAAATCCTGGAGAGCACACCGGGTTCGTTGTCGACCAGAATCGAAAAAATATGTTTTTCTTCCATAATAAGTAGTATCCTTTCTATACCAAAAGCATTTCTGTAGCAGCGGCACCCGCCGGAATCATCGGGTAAACACATTCTTCTTTTTCAACCACAAAATCCATTATTACAGCCTTCTTGGAGAAGAGGCCTTCTTTCAGCAAAGGTTCAACTTCCTCGGGCTTGGTGGCTCTCAATCCCACGGCACCATAGGCTTCAGCCAGCTTTACGAAATCGGGGGCATGTTCCATGCAGGTGGAGGCATACCGCTTATCGAAAAACAGCTGCTGCCATTGCCTGACCATGCCAAGATACCCGTTATTCAGGATCACCACTTTGATCGGAAGATTACATTGTGCTACCGTGGCCATTTCCTGAATATTCATCTGAATACTTCCGTCACCGGCAATATCAACCACAAGCTTGTCCGGGCAGGCGAGCTGTGCGCCGATGGCGGCCGGAAGGCCAAACCCCATGCAGCCCAGGCCGCCCGATGTAATAAAATGATTGGGTCGATCATAGTGATAATATTGAGCCGCCCACATCTGATTTTGACCGACCTCGGTGGTTATTATGGCGTCGCCTTTGGTGAGCTCGTACAGTTTTTCCACCACAAATTGCGGCTTGATCACATCTTTCTGCTCATAGGCCAAGGGTTTTGTGTTTTTCCAGTGCTCGATTTGATCGAACCATTGTTTTCGCGTTTTCTTGAGATCGCCAAGGTCTTCCTTGTCCAGCAGCTTGTTCAGATGAGCGAGGGTGACTTTGCAATCCCCCACAATCGGCACCGCGACAGGAATATTCTTTCGGATGGACGTTGGATCAATATCAATATGTATGATCTTGGCATTGGGCGCAAAGGCATCGATCCGGCCGGTAACACGGTCATCAAAACGAACACCGATGCCGAACAAGAGGTCGCATTCGCCAATGGACATGTTGGACCGATAGGTGCCGTGCATGCCCACCATGCCCAACCACAATGGATCTGAACCCGGAAATCCGCCAAGGCCCATCAGGGACGCGGTTAACGGAATTTGGGTTTTTCGCGCAAGCTCCGTAAGCTCCTTTGCAGCCCCTGACAGTATCACGCCGCCGCCGGCAAAAACAACCGGTTTTTTGGCTTTTTTAATCATCTTAACAACCTGATGCAATTGTTTTACGTTGGGGCTGTAAGTCGGGTTGTAAGACTTGAGCTTCACTTTTTTCGGTGGTTCGTAGTCGATTTGGTTGACCGAAACATCTTTTGGGATATCCACCAAAACAGGTCCCGGCCGGCCGGAGCTGGCGAGGTAAAACGCTTCCTTGATAATCCTGGCAAGATCCTCGGTGCGTTTGACCAGGTAGTTGTGTTTCGTGATGGGTCGGGTTATCCCCACGGTGTCGACTTCCTGGAACGCGTCGTTTCCGATAAGATGCGTGGGAACCTGACCGGTAAATATGACAACGGGAATCGAATCCATATAGGCGGATGCAATACCGGTGACGGTGTTGGTCGCGCCGGGACCGGATGTTACAAGGCATACCCCCACACGGCTGCCGGCCCGGGCATAACCGTCAGCCGCATGAACCGCACACGCCTCCTGGCGAACCAGGATATGCCGGATATCTGATTTTTCCATCTCATCATAGATGTCGATGACCACACCGCCCGGATATCCGAAGATCGTGTCAACACCTTCTTCCTGTAAAACCTTCATCATAATTTGTGCGCCTGTGAGCTTCATGTCTCTTCCTTCCTCATTTCTTATGTTGTTTATTTATATATAAACTATCAGCTATGCTGTTCGTTTTATCTTTGTTAGGCAGGTATGTAAAAGTATATCTTCACCGCCCATTCGCTCTGCTCATTAGAGACACAAAGCTCGCAGAGAAAAAATATATTTTCTTTTCTGCTGAGAGGGCAGAAAAGAAAAAGAT
>CAXMTB010000164.1:0-7101 GCA_964195835.1 uncultured Nitrospinaceae bacterium
AAGAATGGAATGTTGGAATGCTGGAGTATTGGGATTAAGAGGTGAAATAACCTATTTAAATTGTAAAAAATCCTTCTAACCCATCATTTCATTACTCCATCATTCCATTATTCCAATTGGGGCGAAGCCCCTAAGTTCGTGGTGATGGCTTGGTAAGAATTCATTTTTGTAAGCGGTTAGCTTTTTGAAAATTTAATCATACCTGAAGCGCCTTTAACATCGATTTGTTTCAAAAACCTAAACAGCTACCCATTTTTTAATTTTTTACGAAACCAACAATCATTGAAACATTCTTTTTTGAAAGCTGAATCCGAGGTGCTTGTACGCTGCTTCCGAAGCCTTTCTTCCTGAAGATGTTCTTGTGACAAGCCCGACTTTTAAAAGATAAGGTTCTATGACATCCACCAGCGTATCTGTTTCTTCCTGGAGGGTCGCTGCGATGGCTTCAATTCCCACCGGACCGCCTTTATAAAATTCGATGATTGTTTTCAGATATTTACGGTCAAGATCGGTTAACCCTTTTTCATCTACACCTTCCAGAACCAGCGCTGCTTCAACGGTTTTTTTTGTAATGATTCCGTCTGCCCGCACCTGTGAATAATCCCTAACACGTTTAAGAAGCCTGTTTACAATACGTGGCGTTCCCCTGGATCGACTTGAAAGCTCGTTTGCTCCTTCATCATCAACCGTGACCTTCAGCAGAGCAGCCGAACGTCGGATGATTTTTACCAAATCCGCTTCATTGTAAAAATCAAGACTTCTGAAAATACCGAAACGGTCGCGTAAAGGTGCAGATAAAAGTCCCACCCGGGTGGTAGCACCAACCAGTGTAAAGCGATTCAAACGGTACTTGTGACTGCGGGCATGTATCCCCTTGTCAAATACAAAGTCCACGGAAAAGTCTTCCATGGCAGGGTATAAAAATTCTTCTACAATCTTGGGTGTTCTGTGAATTTCGTCGATGAACAGGATGTCCCTGTCTTCTAAATGGGTCAAAATACCGATGAGGTCTCCACCTTTATCAAGGGAAGGGCCGGACGTTGATGTAAGATTACCCCCCATTTCATTTGCGATAATGTGTGCCAATGTGGTTTTTCCAAGACCGGGTGGTCCATGAAAGAGGATGTGATCAACCGGTTCCTCGCGTTGTATCGCTGCTTCGATTGCAATTTTAAGCGCTTCCACAACTTCAGTTTGGCCGACATAATCTGCAAATTGTTCAGGTCTTAAAGACAGGATCTCCGGTTCCTGGTCGATCGGGAGACAGGATCCCGTGAGAATTCCCTGTTGGTCGGAAGAATGTGTGAGTATGTCATCCGTCATTTTCGAGCATCTTCCTCACGGTATACTTCTTCAAAGAGTTCTTCCGGGGTTGATATATTGCTGTTCCGTTTCATGGCATCGGTGATCATCTGTTTTGCATCTTTTATCTTGTAACCCAACTGATCTACAAGTACATCCAAAACCTGTTGAGACAAATCCTCGATGATAGGAATTTCTTCCTTTTGAGACTTTCGGATGAGCGCAAATTTATCCATCTTCCCTTCAAGAGTGGCAATAATCTTGCGCGCTGTACGATCGCCGATACCCTTTAACTGTTTAAGCGTTTGAACATTTTTCGATTCGATGGCTCTTGCGATATCACGAACGGGAATATCTAAGGCTTTAACAGCCTTCAAGGCTCCGATAGCTTCAACAGAAATGAAATATTGAAAAAATTCCTTTTCGACTTCAAGATTAAAACCGATCAGAACCGGCTTCGGTTGCCGTTCGGTTTGCTGGTGATAAATGTAGAGAGAGACCGGGTCGCCTACAGGCTTTGCTCTAAAGGTGTTCATTACAAATGCAGGGAGCAAAACTTCATACCCAACCTGATTTGCCAAAACAAGTATCCGATCATCCCCTTTTCTTAAAAGTTTTCCTTCAAGATAACCGATCATTGCAATTAGTTTTTTCCCTTTTGTACGGTGTCCTTTGCGCGGAGCGATCATTGTAACGGAATAATCCCAAAAGTGCCAAGCCCATTGCATCAGAAGCATGGTAAGGACGGATAGGTGTTGTCAGGTTTAATAAACTTCTAACGGTTTTTTCAAGCTGCATTTTAGTTGCATTGCCGTTTCCGGTCAATACCTGTTTGGATTCACGAACGGGAACTTCGATGACAGGCACCTCCGCCCGGCATCCGGCAAGGAGGATAACACCCGTAACCTTTCCTAATGTAATTCCGGCATTCGGAAATTTTGCAACGGAAAATACATCTTCCACAACCATAAGGTCAGGCTTTTCGTCCTTTAAAACCTTAAGAAGATTTGAAAAGATTTGATCAAGGCGGCTCGGTAAAGGAAGATTTTTTGAGGTATGAATACTACCGAATGAGAAGCCATCAACTTTGAGCCCCATTCCTCTGACAATTCCAACACCCGTTGCAGATAGGCCTGGATCAACACCGATAACTTTTATCATTCCATACTCTTTTCTTGATACAAAGTGCCGGGTATCAAGAGAGAGATACGGTTCGTAATTTTTGTATCATGTATCCTGAAGAATCCAGCATCTGGTATCAAGCAACAACCCGTCAAGGTTTAATTCCTTTTAATTTGCGTTGGGCAATTTTTGCCTCATTTGATTTTGGATATTTTTTAATAAGTTCTGATAAAATAAGACGCGCATTTGATTTATCTCCCAAATTAAAAAAGGCGAATCCCTGTTTTAAAAGTGACGCCGTCACTTTATTTCCTTTTGGGTATTTTTCGATGACCGTCTGATATTCCAGGATCGCTTTCTCATACCATTTTTCACGATAGTAAATTTCACCGATCCAAAATTGGGCGTTGTCAGCGTTTTCTGACTTGGGAAATTCTTTTAGTAATTTTTGGAATCCTTCTCGGGCGGTGTTAAAATCACCTTTGTCATATGCCTGTTTTGCAGACTTGTATACATCATTTTCTGAAAGTTTATGTTTGACTTGTTTCCCGGTTTTATTTGAAACTGGCTTCTTTTGTTGAATATGTGCTGTTGATTCAAAATTCAGATACTGCTCCAGGCGTTCGATACGGTCTTTATTTAAACTTGCGGTCTTATCAATGCCCGTTAATTTAATCTCTCTTTTTTCGGATAATTCGGCAAATGCGTTTATTTTCTGTTTCAATAAATAATCTGTCTCTTCAAGTTTTCCTTTTAAGATATTGATTTCTTCCTGGAGTTGATCGAGGGTTGCATTTTGGCCTGCAGCTTTGCTTCTGAGCTCTTTGTCATACTGCTCACGAGCATTACGGTCTTCCTCTAATTTTGCTTCAAGTTTTTTATTTTTTTGTTCCGCTTCCGTATAGCGCTGTTCTGCTTGAACCAGTCGATCATCCAGCGTCACTACATCCCTTTGCAGCGCGCATCCGGACAATATGATCGAACACAGTAAGAAAATGAATACCTTTTTTTTCATGGCAGGATTACACTTAAAGGGCTCCACCCCTGTGGGGGATATTGGGATAATAGCGGTGTCGATCAAATATCCCAATATCCCTTTTCACTTTAATTGAATAGTATATGAATTTCCTTTTTTGGACACAGATGAACACAGATTGTCAAGATTTTTAAATTGCAAAATAACAATATTATCTGTGTATATCTGCGAAAATCTGTGTCCTATTTAACTTGTAAAAAATTTTCCAATTTTGTTTACGATCAATTAGAGTTAAATTAATTTGTGGTAAAGCGGCATCTCCTGTTCTTTGCCCAGGCATCTTCATTCTTTTCGAGATCTACCGGACGCTCTTCACCATAGCTTATGGTGGTTAGGCGTGATGCTGAAATTCCAAGATCAACCAAAAAAGTCTTTGCACTTGCTGCACGTCTATCTCCCAATGCAATGTTATATTCATTGGTACCTCGATCATCACAGTGCCCCTCAATGGTTGACATCGCTTCAGGATTATTCTGGAGCCATTCTGCCTTTTTCTTTAAAATTAGCTGTGCCTCTGTGGTTAAAGTGGAACTATCGAATTCAAAATAGATGTCATCATTTAGGAACATGTCCTTAAGCTCTGCTCCCTCCTTGAGTCGTTCTTCTTCTATCGCCCGCTGTCTCGCCAATTCTTCCTGCCTGGCTTTTTCAGCAGCCTCTTTTGCCTTCATAGCTGCCTCATCTTCGGCCTGTTGTGCTAAAGAAGCATCATCCTTTACAACCTTCTTTGCACATGAAACGGTGAACAGCAGGCCTGGGATAATAAATACAAGAGCCAAAATGATCCATAATTTTTTCCGCATAGTTGCCTCCTTTTAGTTCCTTAATTGTGAATTTGTGCATTTAGTGGTAAAAATCTAAACGATATATTTTTCTAATACAAAAGATTAACAATTTTCGAATGTAAGAGCAAGACATAGATTCATATTTATCGTGTAAAATTAAATTTTTAATGAATTCATCCAGTTTTATTTTCGGGTCATTCTTGGTGACCATTTTGGTTGTGTTTGCTGGCCTTTTAAAGTAAGTAGCCGTCTCTGGTCGGTTCCGTAGCCTGTCATGACATAGATTCTGGAAGGCCCTTCCCGTGTTGAACTAAAAACGATAAGGTTCCCGTCCGGAGACCAGGACGGTGACTCGTTATCGCCTTCGTTGTATGTCAATTGAATCGGACCCTGACCATCAATACCAATCACGAAGATATTGTTGAGACCCCCTTCCATGCTGGAATATGCGATTTTGTCTCCTTTGGGTGACCAGTCGGGCTGAGTATTATAGCGTCCCTGAAACGTCAATCTATTTACCTGGTCGGAATCTAAATTTTTAACGTGAATTTGTGGAGTTCCGGATCTTTTTGACACAAAGGCCATATTTTTACCATCCGGAGACCAAGTGGGTGATACATCGATACCTTTGTTATTAGTCAATCTTTTAATAACTTTTCCGGTTCCGGTCAATAAATAAATTTCCGGATCACCCGAAAATGAAAGTGTCGCCGCCAGATCAAACTTGTTTGGAAGCCAGGCAGGCGTTATGTTAAGCCCCTTTTTCGAAACCACAGTTCCACGTTTTTCTTTTAAATGTTTTATGTAAAGATCGGGTTTGCCCCTGGCATATGAGGTATAAGCAATCCATTGCCCGTCCGATGACCATGCAGGAGTGAGGGTAATACTTTTGGTATGTGTCACTCTCCTGACGTTATATCCGTCAAATTCACAGATATAAATTTCCTTGGTACCAGAGCTTGTTGAAACAAAGGCAACTTCAGTGTCAAAAATACCCCGGTCGCCGGTGAGACTATAAATCACATCGCTACAGAAGCGACGGATGATTCTTCTCTGATCACTAACCCCTCCTTTATATCTTTTTCCAACCAACAGTTTTTCTTTAAAGGTGTCGTATAGCCGAAGTTCAATTTCGAGCAAATTGTCTTTTACCAACACACCGCCGGTAACCAGAAGCTCCGCTCCGATACTGGTCCAGTCGTGAAAAATGACATTGGCAAAACCGGCATCCGTTTGCGGATCTGCAAGAAAAGCTTCTCTGTTCATAGTTTTAAAATATCCTGTAAAATCAAGCGTTTTGGCAAGTAAATCAGATAATGTCTTCGACAACTGGGAGGCATCATCTCCAGTGGATATTTTTTTGAAAAAAGGGACCGCGACAGGAAGTTTTCTTAAATAAGGTTGGGTGATGTCGATATAATCATATCCAGCCAGAGACACTCCGGGCATCGCCAGAAAAAATATTGATGTAACCAACCAAGCGATCAATGTTCGGCAACATTTCATAACAGAAGTAAACTCCTTTAATCCTCAAATGTAACGTCTTTTTTTATGTCCTGCAAACCTTGTTCCTTAAACACAAATTATTGATTAATGCCTGAAGGCGTAAAGTGAAAACCGGCTTCAAAGTATGGGCGAAAATACCCTTTTGGGAGGGGTGGAAGCGGATTCGACTTTAAAATTGCTTTTTTTGCCTGTTCATCAAAATAGCTGTTGCCGGATCTCTTATCAAACCATGTATCCTTTATTTCGCCGTTCGGCATGACTTTGATCGCTGCCCATGCTTCAAGATCCGTACGACCTCCAGCCAGTTGCTTGTTGAATGACCAGTTTTTTTGAATCCGAAAGGCTATTTCGACCTGATATATATCCATGAGTTTCAAATCTTTTTTACTGCCGGTGCCGGTTTCGCCGGGGGGGCCTGTTCCTTTTGTATCCTGCGGTTTGCTCAGGTTCGGGGGACCGGTCTTCTCGACTTGATCTTTCAGGCGGGCGATTGCCTTATTGACCTGATCGGGCCTCGATTCTTCCACTTCTTTTTTAATTCGGCTTATGGCACTTTCAACCACCTTGTCAGTTTTGAATGTCTTTTTCTTAAGAGACTGCTTAACCTTTTTTTTCTTTGGCTTCAGAGAAATCGATTCCGGGGATTTGTGTTCGGTTTTTGGAATCGTTTTAGAAGAAATCGTTGCCTTTTGATCCGTTTTTTTAACTGTCGTTTGTGTTTTAAATTCAGCAGGTAACGGCGTATTGTTCTGTGAAGGTAATGTCACAAGGCTGACATTTATGACCGAAAGAGAGGGGTTTCTATCGGTAGCATAGCCGGGTGCAAAAATCAAAATAACGAAAAAAAGAAGATGGCATAAAAGAGAAACAGCAAAATTAGAAAAAAACCCCCGGCGCTCGTTTTCCTCGTTTTGGTATGTGTGAGGATATGTTCTTTTGTTCATCAGTTTATTGTTTTTTGTCACAGACTCAAGTTTCGCACTCGAATATTGTTAAAAGCCTTAAAAATTTTCCCGGCCTGCAACACTCTATTGGAGTTGTAAAAAAAAATGAGGGTGTGAAACTTAAGTTACTTATCTTTCTTTTTTTCACTAATCGGTTCTGTCACCATGCCCAGCTTGTCAACCCCTGCTGCTTTTATCTCGGCCATAACACGGACGACAAATCCGTAAGATATTTCCCGGTCAGCCCGAAGATAGACCTCCCGGTTATCCCGACCTTCCAATATTTTTTTTAGTTTCTCCTGAAGAAAATCGGTAGCGACCTCATAATTGTTAATAAATATTTTGTTTTGGTTGTTGATGGTGATGACGAGATTCTCTTTTTTTGCAGCAAGCGGCTGTGAGGTGG
>CAXMTB010000165.1:0-6649 GCA_964195835.1 uncultured Nitrospinaceae bacterium
AAGCTGGAATATCGGGTTAAACAAGTACCTGCCAGTAAGAAAAACTTAGAATTTACAAATGAGGAGAATAAAATGACAAAGAATCTAAAAAAGAATCTACAGACCGTTAATAAAGATCTCAAGGCACTCGCAAAGAAAGTTGACGGAATAATTATCGCGATTGATAAGCTTGAAAAACCAAAAGCTATAAAGAAACCAAAAGTTAAACCAGTCAAGGCAAAAACTGTGAAGAAGACTCCTGTAAAAAAAGCTGCTGTAAAGAAGGCTTCCCCGACAACAGCTGTTGATACAGTCCTTGATATTATCAGTAGATACAAGAAAGGTCTTGGCACTGCAGCTCTTATGGAAAAGACGGGCTACAACCAAAAGAAAATATCTAATCTGGTTTACAAATTAACAAAGCAGGGCAAGATTAAGAGTGTTGGAAAAGGTGTTTATGTAAGCGCATGATCCTTTATGTCAATAATCTGTAACGCTCCAAAAGGGTATCCTATTATGTTAGACGAATCTAAAAAAGCAGCACACTATGAAAAACGCTTTGGAATCATCGCAATTGAAAAGATGTTTATCACTGAGGAAGATCTGATCCATGCACTCACGATTCAGGTTCGGGAAGATATTGAAAAAGGGACCCACCTGCTTATTGGAGAGTTATTCTTGGATTTGGGAATTATGAATGCCACTCAAATAGAGGAAGTGATCAAAGAAATCGTTCATAGTTTAGAATAATTGGATGATTTCATAAAATCAAAAAAGTTCCCTGATTAATTGAATGTGATGGTAGTTCCCTTGACTTTGTATCCAGACTAAAAATCTTAATAAACAAACACCACATCATTATCGTTGTATATGTTCTTGGGGCTATTATCAGAGGTATAGTCTGGTTTGTACGAAAGAAAAAGCAGGGTGGCGAAGACAGTCTGGTACAGCAATAGATAGGTTTTTAAAGGACATCCACAGATTAAGGTTATGAAATAAAATGCAAAAAGTTTATGTAGACAATACCAATCAGGTAAAGGTAATCTGCCCCAACTGCGGATTAGAAAAAAACATAAATGTGTTCAAATTTAAGGACACTCATAAGAGACTAAAGGCTAAATGTAAGTGTGGCGAAGTTTTTCGTTTCGCCTTGAACTTTCGAAAACATTACCGCAAGAAAGTACAGCTCTCTGGTGAATATTTTATTCAGGAGAGAAATGTAAGGGATGATATTTTCATCAAAGACATCTCAATGAGCGGAATTAATTTTATAACTTATAAGCCACATAATTTTTCCAAAGATGATACGGTCGAATTGAAACTGGAGTTTAACGACGAGATGGAAAAGGAAATTCACACATCCGTCAAAATTTAATGGATCAACGATCGCAATGTTGGTGCACAGTTAAACAATCCAAAATTACTTGAAAAAGATCTGGGTTTTTATCTGCAAACATAATTTGATGTTTATGAATAGATTCCTTAAAGCCATTCATTTTTTAACCCTCTTTTTCATTGTCATTCCCGCAATTGCTCTTGCTGGTCAATACAAAGTGATCCGAGTTGTTGACGGTAATACTTTTGTTATCAAATATAACGGAAAATATGAAAAAGTCCGCCTGCTCTGCGTAAAAACCCCTGAATCTGTCCATCCAGATAAAAAGCAAAATATTCCTATGGGAAAAGTGGCATCCAGATACACCCAAAAGAAACTGACTGGCAAATATGTTAAACTTGAATTTGAAATCAAAAGACTAAGAGGAAATCATGGGCGCCTTCTGGCCTATGTGTTTGTAGATGGACAAAATTTAAACCTTGATCTGGCAAGGCAAGGGCTTTCACCGTATTACACCAAGTATGGAAGGAGTGAAAAATACGACGATGAATTTCGTGTCGCCGAAAAACAGGCCCGGAAAGATAAATTGAACATTTGGGGAGATCCAGAACTTACAAAGAAATATCTGAGACTGAAATCAAAGTGGGGGCAACATGGAGAAAACTGAAACTAAGCTGCTAAACATTATGCTGCCTGAAGAGTTGATTAATAGAGCAAATGCTGTTTGTGCTGATCAGGATATGACGATTCAGGAATTTGTAACTGACGCCATTATAGAAAAATTAAACCTTGTTTACAAGGAGAGACGAAAAAAGGACAGACTATAGAGCTGTATTAAAAAGGAAGAAATGAGCAAAATTTACAGCAAAATTGGATATTGTAACTGCGGTTATGAAATCTGGATTGAGTTTCTCCCAAGTGGTTTCAAATGGATTTATAGATTCTTTGATATGGATCATAATGAAATAACGGAGTGTCCTGCTTGTGGAAATAAGTTAGATGAAGAAGATCTGGAATCAATGTAAAATTGGAAAGGATAGAGAGCCTAACTGTCGGTGGAAGTAGATGGTTGCACATCGGTTAACATTAAAATTTACTTGATCCGAAAGGAATGTATAAGTGGTTGAAATACGGTTGGAGCAACCTAAAGATCTTGATGAAATACGTTCGTTAAACAATAAAGCGTTTGGTCAACCTGAAGAGGGTCGTATCGTCGAGAAGTTGCGTAAATCATGTATTGGGATATTATCACTTGTCGCAATCTCAAATAATAAAATCGTTGGACATATAATGTTCAGTCCCGTGACGATAGAAACACAAGAAGGTGGTATTGAAGGAATGGGTCTTGCTCCAATGGCCGTATTGCCGGAGTTGCAAAATCAAGGGATTGGTTCTAATCTTGTAAAAGAAGGACTTCGAATTATTCGTAACACATCATGTCCGTTTGTGATAGTGCTTGGCCATGAAAAGTATTATCCGCGATTTGGGTTTCAACGAGCATCAAAGTATGGTTTGAAAAGTCAATGGGAAGGTATCCCGGATGAAGCATTTATGGCGATAATTTTTGATGATTCAGTGATGAAGGGAGTTTCTGGAATTGTAAGATACAGAGACGAGTTTGATTCTGATGACCATTAAAGATCTTGATGATAAGCTGTTAAACGTGTTTAAAGATTGCCCGTACAAGGGTAAACGAAAAGAATGCACTTTTCCTGAGATGCGAGACATGGAAATAGATGAAAGGCTGGACTTCTTGGACCAGATAGATGAAGACGAGAAAATTACAAAATGGCAGAAACATTTGGAGTGTTTTATGAATGCTTTGGCCAGGTGAGAAATATACAAGTATAATAACCTACGATCTGAAGATCATTCCCATAATAGGAGAAACCAATGATATTCTATGAGTTAGATGAGAATGTAGGAGTGCTTACTGTGCGACCTGAGGGGAAATTGGAGACTCAGGACTTTCTGACCTTATCAGAGGTTGTTGATCCCTTTATTAAAAAAAGGGGAGAATTGAACGGAATTATCATTGTGACCAAAAAGTTCCCCGGATGGGAGGATTTTAATGGGATGATTGAACATATGAGATTTGTGCGTAATCATCATCGTAAAATCGCCAAGGTGGCCATCGTGACTGACTCCAAAATTGCTGATATGGCAGAATCACTTGGGAAGCACTTTGTTAAAGCCTCTATTAAACATTTTCCCTTCAAAGAGCTTGAATCAGCCAAGGGATGGATGTTGAAAGCTCCATAAATATTTTGCGTAGTAGCAAAAAAGATTAATTATATAATCTTTTGATATAGTTTTTAAGGAAATGAAATGTCTGTCGAAGATCGATTCAAAAAAAGATACAAAACAGGAGATACACCCTGGGATATTGGCAAACCAGATTTTAATCTTACTGAAACTGTAACGAAAACACCGATAAAGAACTGTAAAGCGTTGGATATTGGTTGTGGCACCGGCGATAATTCCATATGGCTTGCTCAAAAACACTTTCAAGTCACAGGCACTGATATTTCTGAGATTGCAATAGAAAAGGCAAAAGAAAAAGCTTCAAAAAGCGATGTTAAATGTACATTTCTTGTGGTTGACTTTTTTAGAAACCAAATTGAAGGCGCGCCTTTTGGTTTTGTGTTTGATAGAGGCTGTTTTCATGCTTTTGGTTCCGATAAGGAGCGGAAAAGGTTTGCAGAAAATGTTGCTTCCAACTTAGAAAAAGATGGTTTGTGGTTGAGTCTAATAGGTAGTGCCGATGAGCGGCGTCAAGGCCCTGGTCCACCTCAACGCACAGCAAGTGATATAGTTACTGCCGTGGAACCTTATTTTGAAATTCTTTCGCTCACCTCAAGTCATTTTGGGTCTAATCATCCAAATCCACCGAGGTGCTGGGTCTGTTTGATGCAAAAACGAGCTTCGTAGGGTCAATTTTATTAGCGTGGTCATTTGTAAAACAGACGGCTTTTAACGGTAAAAAAAGGTAATAAAATCAGGAAGAATACGCTTTAAATCGCTCTCTCACGCCGGTAACGGGGGTTCGATTCCCCCTGGGATCACCATCAATTATTTCAGGGAGTTGCATTAGATTGCAGCTCCCTTTTTATGTTCTACTTTTTCAATACCCAACGCTATACCCAACAAGATCGATAAAAGTCAGGGAAAAAAATTAAATTTCATACTAATCATAGAGGACTCATTATTAATGTTGGAAAATATACCCCCATCTTTATCACATATTAAGAAAATACCTCAAGTGTAACCCCATAGAATTCTTGACATTTATCAATAAAGTATGTATTCGATTGAAATAACACTCATTTCTGAGGCTGCATATGAACAAACTGAATCCAAAATCGACATCAGACAAAGGACTGAAATATGAGCGAAGAAAAGAAAGACAGGGAGACATCCGCCCCGGTAGACGGCACCCAGCCCTACTTGCCTCACGTAACCCCTCAAAGAGATGCATGGTACACGGCCTTTTTCATTGAAAATCACATGGACTATTTCGCTTATCCTGAAAACGTGGCAACTCCCGATCAGGTTCGGTTCATGGTCTACACCGAAAATGAAGAGCGATACTATCCATGTTCCGATCGGATGTTTAACGCCATCATAAATCGAAATCAGTCCGATTTTCTCCAAAGCAAATATGCCGAAGTGCTGGGCCGGGTTCTAAACCTGATCCATCGACTGATCGATGATCCGTGGGAAAGGGACTATCTTGATGCCCTGATCCGAATCAAGTTCGAACATGAGACGCGCGATGAAATTATGATTCCGTCGCGGGTGGAAAAGCGTCTGATCAAGATATTTCTCAACCGAACCCAAATCGAAGATCCCTATTTCTGCGAAAAGGGGATGAGAAACCTTCGGGCTGCTGCCGCCCTGGGTTCGACGGCCTGTAGAAGCGCTCTGAACAAGTTGGAAACCGAAGAACTCGGCGGCACGCATCGAACCCTGACCGAAACTCGGGAAATTCTCCGTTTCATTGAACTGAAACGGCTGCTCGCTTTGACGGTGGAAACGTCGCTCTGGATCGACGACAACTCCGTCCGGCTTACCGAATCAGACTATTGTCGCATTTTAAAGCGCCCGGTGACAGGCGACGGCGCTCAGGCTCTGTTCGATTTTTTAGGAATTCAAGGAAAAGAATCCACTGAAAATCCCGGTCTGATCCCGAAAAAAATTCTATGGATGGGTGATGAATCCGGAGGGATCATGGTCGATCTGGTTATCATCCGGCTCCTTGCCCGTCTGGGTCACAAGATCATCCTTTGCTTTAAGGAAGGGCCGGTGTATACCAAGGTCGACTTCGAGGACGCCCACAGCGATGACACCCTGAACAGTCAACTCGAGAAAGCCTATTTTATCCGGGAAAAGAATCTTGGGAAAAATGAACTTGTCGATATTCTTCGAAGCGACCACAATATTATTGTTATTTCCGACGGCACCCGGGAAAATATCAACCTGCTCCTGGCCTCCACGGCCTTTGCCCGTCTTTTCAAAGAGGTCGACGGTGTTATTTCCCGGGGACCCGACCAGAAGCGACGATTTTTTGGGAGCCACTTTCAGTTCACCCAGAATATTTTTAACATTGCGGCTGGAGCGGACGATACGGTCATGGTCAGCTTCAAATCACGGCACCCGGCAATAATCAAATACACCTACAAAGATCTGGAAGAAAAGGCCAAGTCGATTATCGAGCAGATGCGTGCTGCCGAACAGAAAGGCATGACGGTGATGTTCTACAGCGGCATCATCGGATCGATTCCCGGAAGACTCCAGACGGCCAAAAAGATCATGTCGATCTTTGTCGATCACCTGAGACGGGAATATGCCATGACATTTATCATCAACCCTTCCGACTACTTCGAGGAGGGAATGGATGCGGATGATCTGATGTACATGTGGGAGATTGTCCAGCGGAGCGGATTCATCGATATTTGGCGATTTCAGACCTACGAGGATATCGTTCAGGCCTTTAAGATGATGAAGAGCAAGGTTCCGCCGGAGTGGGTCGGCAAGGATGCCACATTTAGTACCGGATGCACCAAGGAAATGAAGATCGCCCTGGATGTCCAGAAGAAACACCCGGAGATGCAGATTGCCGGACCGGCCAAGGAAAAATTTATGCGGCGTAGCGAATACGGCGTAGGGATGCTCTATGATCAGCGCCTGGCCGATATCTGCCAGGGGTAGACGAATACCGACGATTTTATTTCGGCTTAGAAAACCACGTCCTCTGGGCGTGGTCAGAGTTCTTTGGCTCTGCCTGAAGAATCGCTGCAAGAGTTTGAAGTGAACTAAAGTTTAAAGTGAGCT
>CAXMTB010000165.1:6655-7101 GCA_964195835.1 uncultured Nitrospinaceae bacterium
CCTACGGGCCGGAGGCTTGATCTTTAACAAAAATCCTCATTTATGGATGGACACTAGATAGAGACAACGGTTATTTGCCGGCATATTTTTTGATCTTTTCTAAGACGCGGCGCCATAATTCCTTGATCTCCGTTACGCCCAGCATGTATCCGGCTGACATAAGGATGACCACAAACACCAGGGCCGTCAACATTGAAACCGCAAGGCTTCCGCCAAGGGTGGTCGAATCGAAGCCCGATAGAATGGTTTCCTTGAAAAATTTGAGAAACATCCCCAAAGGGAGACTCAACAGGATCGTTCGCAGATAAAACCGATATACTCTGAGACTATCCCTGTTTCCACTCTTTTTATTCCAAAAAACGTATAGCAGGGCGACTTGAAAAATGGCTGAAAAAGAAATCGCCAGCGCAATCCCCCCGGCTCCCATCTTGAGCATTCCGAC
This sequence comes from uncultured Nitrospinaceae bacterium, assembly GCA_964195835.1. Taxonomy (GTDB): domain Bacteria; phylum Desulfobacterota; class Desulfobacteria; order Desulfobacterales; family UBA11574; genus UBA11574. The sequence goes on from CAXMTB010000165.1 coordinate 7,098, forward strand.
CATG
>CAXMTB010000166.1:0-7027 GCA_964195835.1 uncultured Nitrospinaceae bacterium
AGCCCAAAGGTTCCAGAACCGAGGGTGTAAAACGCCGGTTGACTCCATTGTCCTGTTTTATCGTCTTTGACGATGAGCACACCACTGCCTCCAGAACCCCCAATAACAAATCCTGCTTTAAGTAAACTCGGAATGATGATCAGACCTTTGGCTTGGTTCAGGTTTTCCTGTAACCATGACTGGTTTTTATCTGTCATGAAGCTTTCAAACGTTACACGCGCCTGATCCACAAGCCCCTGCTGTTCAATAGGTTCGGCCGCTGTTGTCGGAATGGCAAATCCGAAAACCATGGCACTAATAATGATTGAAAATAGAACACTTAATAATCTGGTTCTTGATTTTTTCATCGGTGTATCTCCTAATTTAATATAGCGATTAATAATAAGAAATTTTTGTTGCTTTTCTGATACTGCCCAAACACAGAGCAGATGGCCGAATAGCCGGGATTGCAGAAATCTTTCTTTATAGTGCAACACCCATGCCAATATAATTCTATTGTATTTGTGGTTGTTTTATTGAAAGAAACGGTCTCAAGCGTATGTCTCACAAAAAGTTAAATGAAACATAAATGTATCAGAATATTTAAAACATCAAATTCTTGCAGATCTTTGTTAATAAAAAATGTCGGTGAGTTCAAAAATAAATGCATTGTGTTGATTCAAGTGGCTTTAGTTTTAATGGTTGCGTTATATATCGTTCTAATAATTTACCTTTTGAGTCGTAATAGTTCGCCTTTAGGATGGAAATGGAATATTTTGGGTCTGTATTGCGTATACTTAACATCCCGGAAAGCTCTAAAGCATGAAGCTTAACGCCCGAATAAACATTGGAATAAATCGAAACGTATACGCTTTCTCCTTTCGAAAGATGTCCTCCGGCATTTGGTTACCCCACAAAAAACAAAAGAATAAATATCACCAAAACAACGCACTTGATTTGAAAGTTAACAGCTTTTTTTAATTTCCATAACACCGACCTCCTTGGTAATCCTATATCCAATATTATGAACTAAAATTTATTGCTTTTCTTCCAATAGTCCTTTTATATCTTTTAATTCATTTTCAATGGATTTTATGTAAACACTGTTATTATAGGCCATCAAAATAAGCTTGACAGATACCAAAAATACGCCGGCTTCCAACAAAAGATCCTGAGTAAACCCTTTGGTAAATAACGCCAATATGAACAAAAGAAACGTAACGATGATTACAATCGTCGAACCAACATCAAAATGCTTTCTCATGAAATATCCTTTCCTTGCAGATGTCTCTAAATATTTATTTCGGCCCTCTGCCCAAAGGCTTTATAGCAATATCTGGGTGCGAAACTTGAATTATAAATATTTATGTTTAAAAAAAAGAGTCGCTTATGAAAAGTGAAATGTAAAACAAAACGAATTGAATTTCAAGCGCCTGGAAGCCAAGAATTATCGTGGAGTTCAATAGAGGACAGAAAAACGAAATCATGAACGGTCACAACAGTTTTTATATAACCAATCAAGTTTCGCACCCTTAATTTTTAGTAACGCCGGCACAAAGCAGCTGGCCGGAAAAATTTTTTAAGGTAAAATCATACGGATGTGATGGTTAACCCCAAAAAACCCTATTGACCTCTAAAAGGCACATAGAGAATATAACTTATAGATATCCATATGATATTTTAACACAGGAGTCACTTTGTGTTTTGGTGCCGTACGGTAATGCGCCAATGAAATATTTTACCTTAAAAAATTTATTTCGGCCAGCTGCTCCAAAGTCTTTTTAGCAATATTTGGGTGGGAAACTTGAGTAGCTATATGACAGCAGCAACTGCCTCTTTGGCAATATCCATAAATCCCTGGGGAAAGATTCCCAGCAGAATAATGATGACAATTAAAAAGATTCCAAGAACCGATGTGGACAATCTGAGATTAAGGCGGGGAATCGGGGAATCGACGCCGGTATAGGCCGCCCTGACCATTTTAAGATAATAAAAGATGCCGATGCCGCTATTGATCACAGCGAGAATAACCAGGGCATACATATCTTTTTTAATGGCGGCGGTAAAAAGAAACAGCTTTCCGGTAAACCCGATGGTCGGTGGAATACCGGCCAGACCAAAGGCCCCGACGGCCAGCGTTAACGCCAGCAGGGGTGAACGTTTATACAGCCCGCCCAGATCATCAAAGGTGATGTTTTCCCCCTGAGGCGCCAGGTTGTAGATAACGTAAAAACAAGCCAAATTCATCAGCAGATATCCTACAATATAATAAATACCCGAAAGATACCCGAAGTCAGTAGCGCAAAGAAGACCGATCATGACATAACCGGCATGGGCGATACTGGAGTAAGCCAAAAGACGTTTGATATCGTTCTGCACCAGAGCCGATAAGTTTCCAAATGTCATGGAGAGCACGGCAAAAATCATCAAAACCCAGGTAAACTGGCCTGCATCAGCCCCTGCCAGGGAGATCAGTCGGATCAACAATGCCACGGCACCTATCTTGGGAAGCGTTGCGACAAAACCGGACGTCTCGTTGGCGGCACCCTCGTATACATCAGGCGCCCAAAAATGCATGGGGAAAAGTGCCAGTTTGTAAAAGAAACCGCAAAGGAGCATGACAAGGCCGATGAGCATAAGGGGTTTATCGAGAATAACGCCGGGTATGATTTTCACGAGATCGGCAAGATACGTGGTGTGCGTCATTCCAAAAATATAGCTCATGCCGTAAAGGGATATACCGGATGCCACAGCTCCGAAAAGAGCGTATTTGATTCCCGCTTCCATCTGTTTGCGGTAAGCCCCGTGTTTCCGGAAAGGAATCATGATAAAAAGGGCGAAAGAGTGTATTTCAAGAGAAAGTATGATGGTTATCAGCTCCACAGCGCTGCTCATGCACATCAGGCCGAAAGCACTTAAGGTCATAAAAAGATAGTACTCCGGCCGAAGGGTATTATCAATGCCATAAAGTCCTTTTCCCAGGTAGATCACGATAAAAAGCCCGAATGTGATGATGACTTTGAACATCTGAGAAAACGCATCCACTCGATACGCATTGAAGAACAGAGATCCCTCCATTCCATATGAAGATACGGATACAAGAACGGCTATTGCGGAAAATAGGAGGCCCAAGCCTTGCAGGCGAGACTCTTTTAAATTTCCCAAAGAAGCGAAAAAGAAGACCAGAGCCATAAAAATCAATGCCAGTTCGGGTAGAAAGAGTGTCATGAAATTCAATCCATTTTATTTTAGTGCCAGTACATGTTTAATCGACTCCCCCACCCCGTTCAGCAGTGCATGGTGTTCTCCTGCCGGTATAACATGCCTGCCGGACTCCAGCTGCTTGAGAAGGTGAGTGGTACTGGTATCCATAACTTTTAGAAAAGGTTCCGGATTCAATCCGATCCAAAAAACAAAGACGGTTAGAAATGCCAGTGTTGCGATCTCTCTGAAATTCAGATCAAACAGGTTTGATCTGTCACCATGGTGCATATGACCATCTGAATCGCCCCATACCATTTTCTGAACGAGCCTTAGCATATAGGCTGCCGCCAATATAGCGCCAATAACGGCGAACCCGCCGACTATTTTGTACTTGGAGAATGACGCCAGCAGAACAAGAAACTCTCCCACAAAACTGTTTGTTCCGGGAAATGCCAACGAAGATAGAGAAAAGATGACCAAAAAGGTCACATAGATCGGCATCACCATCCCCAATGCGCTATTGTCGGATATCTCACGGCTGTGGGTCCGCTCATAGATGATACCCACCAAGATAAAGAGGGCCCCTGTGGTAATGCCGTGGTTTACCATCTGCAGTATGGCGCCCTTGATACCGACATTATTTAAAAGAAATATTCCCAGTGTGACAAAGCCCATATGGCTCACACTGGAATAGGCGATCAGCCGCTTGACATCGCTTTGCCCTAGGGCAAGGTATCCGCCGAAAATGATCGAGATGATAGAAATCGTAATCAGATAAGGCATACAGTAAAACGTTGCCGCCGGCGCAATGGGGAGGCAAAACCGTAAAAAACCGTAGCCGCCCATTTTAAGCAGGATACTGGCCAGAATAACACTGCCCGCTGTTGGCGCCTCCACATGAGCTGCAGGAAGCCAGGTGTGAAAGGGCCACATGGGAACCTTTATGGCAAAAGCCAGTGTAAAGGCCCAAAAGATCCACATCTGGTAACTGAAACTGAATTGGTGTGCCATTAATTTCGGGATAAAGAAGGTGCCGGTGGTAACATACATCGCGATGATGGCCACAAAGAGAAATATGCTTCCAATCAGAGTGTAAAGAAAGAATTTGATGGATGCATAGTCCTTTCGGGCCCCCCCCCAAACAGCAATGAGCAAGTACATGGGAACCAGCATCGCTTCCCAGAAAATAAAGAAAAGAACGGTATTCAAACTGATGAAAACGCCCACCATGGACGCTTCCATAAGGAGCAACACACAAATGAATTCTTTGAATCGGTCCTTGATGTAGGTCCATGAACAGAGAATACAAAGCGGCATCACCATCGTTGTGAGAAGCACGAGAAGGACACTGATGCCGTCCACACCGAGAACATAATCGATATTTACAAAAGGAATCCAGTCCCTGAATTCGGCGAACTGATACTTGGCCGTTGTCAGATCAAAATTTGAATAAAGGGGCAAAGAAAGGACCGCTGTGATGAGCGTCACCATCAATCCCCAGATTTTCAAGTACCTGTCACCCCGAATGAAAAGTGTAATCAGTGATCCAACCAGCGGAACAGCCACGATAACCGTCAGAATCGGATAACTTAACGAATTATAGATTAAATATTGTTCCATATATGAGGCGTCCTAACTCCATGAAAAAATTTCTTCTAAACAAGCATCACCAGAATCAGAATAATAAATGTCAATGCCAGGGCACCGCCGATATAATGCTGGATCTTTCCCGTCATGAGCGATCTCAGCCGGTTACCGCCTTCAACCACCCCTCGTGCGGAACCGTCAATGGTCCAGTCGATTCCTTCCCAATCAAACCATGAGATTGCCTTTGCCAGGGCCATGGTTAGTCTTAACCCGATACTTCTATATACATCGTTGATCCAGCTGTCGGATGAAAGCACCGGCCGGGAAGCAAACCGCATGAATACCCTTGCTCCCTTACGGTAAAACCAGTCCAGGTCCAGGTTCATTTTGGGTTTGGGTTTGAGCTTTTTAACCATGATGAAAAAGCCTAGACCGGTGAATCCCAAAAGCTGCATGGTCTCTGCCAAATGGTAAGCGGTGTACGGATGATAGTTAACCGGGAAAGGAAGCATTTTATAAAGGTACTCCGGGTAGATACCAATGAAAAAGCATAAAAAAGCCGCTATGCCCATTGCCAGATTCATATTCCATGGCGCATCCTTGGCCTTAACACCGCTGTCTTTTCCAAACCATATAAAATAAGGAAGTTTGATTCCCACCGAAAGAAACGTTCCCACTGCGGCAAGGGTCATCATAAGCAATAGGCCGATACGATGGCTTTCACCTGCTGCAGCAATAATCATCGATTTGCTGACGAACCCGCTGGTGAAAGGAAAGCCCGAAATTGATATTCCGCCGATAACCGTAAAGATCATGGCCAAGGGCATGCGTCTGTATAACCCGCCAAGCTCATTGAGTTTCGATATTCCGGTCATTTCCAGCACTGCGCCGGCACCCATAAAGAGCAAGGCCTTGTATATAATGTGGGCATAAGCATGCGAAATGGCTCCGTTAATGGCCATGGCCGTTCCGATGCCGATACCGCAGACCATATACCCCACCTGTGATACGATATGATAGGCAAGAATTCTCCGGGCATCGTTTTCTATAGCAGCGTATCCAACACCGTAAACGGTCATGATGGCGCCCAGAATGGCCAGTGCTTCAAATCCTGGAAACCCACGGGCCAGAACATAAACGGCGGTTTTGGTCGTAAAGGCACACATAAAAACCGCACCGGTGACGGAAGCTTCCGGATACGCATCAGGCAACCAGGCATGGATCGGCGGAACAGCGGCGTTTAGCATAAAGCCGATCATGATGAGGTAATCGGCAAATGTAGCGCCGTTTGTCGCAATCTGCACAAAACTTAAATCATGGACATTCTTATACCGCAGAAAAATACCCGCTAAAAGGACCAGTCCGCCGGCAGTATGAACCAGCAGGTATCTGAAGCCGGCTTCTATGGAGCGTCTTTTTTTCCGGTACCAGACCAGAAAGGTTGACGCAAATGCCATCAATTCCCAGAAGATAAACAGCGTCAGGTAATCACCGCAAAGTGTAACCCCTAAAGATCCGCCTACGTAAAGAAACGCCGCAATATGCTGACCGGTTTCTTTGACATGAAGCCCATATATACAGCCGATGATCGCCATTATTGTAAAGACGTGAAGAAACACGCGTGTCAGTTGATCCACCCTTCCGAAAACAAGGTCAAACCCCAGATATGACACTTGGCCGAAGCTGTCCGGCAGCCAGTGGATCAGCGTAAAAGCGATAAGCGGGATACCAACAAGCACTGTCTTCTTCAGTTTCTCTCTTTTGTTTAATAAAGGGAGAAGAACGGCACCCATAAGAAACCAGGTGGTCGGATGAATAAGGACCGTACTACTTATCATAATAATCTTCCTTTTTCTCTAACCAGACATGGGAAAGACCTTTGAAAACAATGATCAGGCCGAGGCACCCTATAAGGCCGAATAAGGACCAAAAACCGATGATGGAATCACCAAAGAAATGAGGTGCATGCCTTGCTGCGGAGAAATCGAACACCACGAAAAGCGCCAGAAAGACAAAAAAGATCCGTTTCAGCATAAGGGAATGCTCATTTAGGTAATTGAGTATACGCAGTAACATTATCTCACCACCATCAAATTGATTATTTTAAGAAAAAGATCCGGATAAATGCCGAACAGAACCGAAGCCACAGCACAAAAAAACAGTGGAATCACCATAAACATAATAAGGGGGGAGCCTTCTAAAAAACCGGCAGAAGGGTTGTCCCCTGGATTCGGTTTTCCGAAAAATGATGTATAGA
>CAXMTB010000167.1:0-7011 GCA_964195835.1 uncultured Nitrospinaceae bacterium
CCTAAAACCGGTTTGAGCGGTCTGGCCAGATCAAAGGCTGTTCTGACTTCGATGCCATGAGGGTGCAGAACCGCGGCTGCTGCTACGAAAATAGTGACACTGTAAATACCGAAGGCGATGAACATAGACAGAAATGTGTCTGTCCAAGCCAGACCTATGTCGTCTGTTCCCCAGTTTCGGGCGTTTACATTATAAGTATGCATGGCGATGATGGTAATGTGAACGGCACCACCCATAATTCCGGCCATCATCAATGCTTCTCGTGAACCACCGATAAATGTTGGAATAAGTCCTCTGGCGATTCCGCTCAGGTCCGGTTTTATCATTATTACAGTAACAATGAAGCAGCTCACCACAATGGCCACCAGCACCTTACAGACGCTTTCCACCCAACGGTATCCACCTACGCCAACCAGCAAAAAGATAAGAACCGCGTAAACCAGGGACCACCAGGGTGTGGACACGCCCGTGACAAGACCGGTGGTGGCCACAAGGGCCTTCATCAAAACGGCGGCGGCCAGCCATGTCGCCAAGAGTGCATCGATCATCAAAATCCAGGCCCAAACATTGCCCCAGCTTTCCTCCACCAGGGCAATAATCCCTTTTCCACCGATTATTCCTACTTTGGCTGCCATGAATTGAACCACAAAAGCCAAAAGGGCGCTTAAAACCACTACCCATAACAACTGGTACCCGTAATGGGCGCCGGCAATGGATACACTGGCCATGGTAGCCGGTCCACAGGCTACCGCGCTAATAATCCAAGCGGGTCCCATCTTGTGGAAAAATCGGCCAAGGGATGAACTGTTACGGTGAGTTGAGTTGTTATTGGATTGCATGCATAAACCTCTTTAAAAAACGTGGTTTAATTTTGCCTTGGCATATAAATCAAAAAAATGATGGGTTGGACCATGGCCTTTTCCCATGGACAAAGCATGTTCGATGGCGCCGGTGATGTATGCCTTGGCAAGGGTAACGGCTTCAAAAAAATTTTTGCCCAAAGCGATATTGGCCGCAATGGCCGAAGAAAATGTGCAGCCGGTGCCGTGGGTATTTTTTGTTTCCACCCAGCGGCTTTGAAGCCTCTTAAATTCCTGGCCGTCGTAGAGAATGTCAGTGGCGCGGTCTTCTTCAAGATGGCCCCCTTTGACGACCACCTTTTTTGCCCCAAGCTTTAGGATGTCAAGCGCAGCACTTTTCATGTCATCGATATTGTTGATTTTTCTGTCAATGAGCGCTTGAGCTTCATAAATGTTGGGTGTGATGACTTCCGCCAACGGAAAAAGATGTTGTATTAAGGCATCCTGGGCATCCTGATTCAGCAGGCGATATCCGCTTTTGGAAATCATTACCGGATCGAGAACGATCGGTGGCGGCTTTACGGTTTTTAAAGCTTTTGCAATTGCCTGAATCAGCTCGATACTGGAGACCATCCCGATTTTTACGGCATGAATTTCAATATCGTCAAAGAGACAGGTAATCTGATCATGGACAATTTTGGGGTGCATCTCCTGAATGTCATAAACTTTTTGAGTATTCTGGACGGTTACCGCTGTAACGGCACTCATACCGAAAACGCCGTGGGCATGAAATGTTTTTAGATCAGCCTGTATTCCCGCACCGCCTGATGAATCGGAACCTGCAATGGTAAGGGCGACTCGCATGAAAAACCTCCTGACACAATTGAATCAAAAAAAATGTCACAAAATCATTTCAATATTTCGTGTGTTGTAACACCTTGACCTTCGAACACATTACCGCTTCAGGTATAATTAAATTTTTGCTGAAAGAACTCGTGGATAAGGGCTCGTAATGAAAGAACCGGCCCGGACTATTCATAAAGATCTCTGTTTTAACGAGAGGTTTAATCCATTAAGTTAAATCGCTTGTGGTTCTTTCAAAACGATCCCTAATCCACTCAGACAGCTTCCAGTCAAAAATTTAATCACACCTGAAGCTCCTCTGAAGTCGGTTAGTTTCAGAGGACTAAACTATTACTATGCGTTTAATATGTTGTGTTTTTGTTGATGGTGCCTTGTTATCTAAAGAGAACTCTATTTAAGGGTATAATTTTAAATGTCGATGGGGAATTGAAGAACGATGAAAAAAATGGCGTGGTAAAAAACATCATGCATGGTTCTCCGATTTCCCTACGACAGCACTAACTGTATCAGGTTCAAAGGGTATGCTCTCAGTTCTGTGATAAAATCAGAACACCCCCAGCCGGAATTAAACAACATATCTACCAGCCTGAATGAAAAATTGCAAGTTTAATATTAACTGCAAAGGAGGGCAGGGCGAACGAATTTGATTGCGGCGTAACGTAGCGACGGCGTGTTTCTCTTGGAAACCGACTGACTGTCTGAAGGGCTTTAGCACGCGTTTCAGTCGGTTGGAAAGAGATATACGCCGTCGTGGAGCGTTCTCTTCACATTGGGATTCAAATGTGTTTGCCCTGAGGAAGGGTAGTTGTTTGACAAACGAGGTCGCTCGTGTTAGCAATCAAATAATACGTCACTGGGGGAGTCGATGTAAATCGGCTGAGAGGAGGCTAGAAGCCTCGACTCCTGGAACCTGATCCGGATCATGCCGGCGTAGGAAAGTTGATTCCATCCCATTGTTAGTGTTCCTTCCTGCTTACCGGCATTCAATACCAACCCTAATCAAAGTTTCGGCAGTTTTATCGGTGAACCATGCATAACAGCACGAAAATCGACACAAGATTTGATGGACGTCCGGCTGCTCCGAGCGTTACATTTGAACAAGTGTCCTTTGCATATCCCGGCGAGCAGATCTTTCGTTCCTTAAATTTTACTGTAAAAGGCGGTCAGTGGACATGCCTTATCGGTCCAAGTGGTTGTGGAAAGTCTACATTGCTCAGATTGATTTCAGGAACCCTTCGAGAGGGACTTTCCGGACGAATTCATTTTAGTGACGGCAACAATCATAAAGGACTGACTGCCTGGATGTCTCAAAAAGATCTGTTGCTTCCCTGGTTGAGCGTCGTGGATAATGTCTGCTTGGGGGCACGTTTGCGGGGTGAAATGACTGCCAAAAAGCGTTCAAAGGCGATTTCGTTGCTCGAAGATGCAGGATTGGGTGAATATGCAAACGTACTTCCTTCATCCCTTTCCGGCGGCATGCGTCAACGTGTGGCGCTGTTGCGAACACTGATGGAAGATCGTTCAGTCATCCTCATGGATGAACCGTTTTCAGCACTTGATGCATTGACAAGACTCAAACTTCAGGATTTGGCAGCAAGGCTCGTTGAAGGCGCAACCGTGTTGATGGTGACCCATGATCCACTTGAGGCACTCCGTCTCGGTCACAGAATATATGTTATGACCGACCGACCTGCAAAACTGAGCGATGCATTGATTCCGCCAGGTTCTCCTCCACGTAATCCCGGCGATTCGGCCATCATTTCCATGCAGGCAACATTACTTGAGCGGCTGGAGGGCAGAGACAACTCATGACCTTTATCCGTCCCATAGTCATTTTGTTCGGATTGGTGCTGATATGGCAGGCGATTGTTCTCGTGACCGGCGTACCCGCTTATATATTACCCGGACCCATAAGCGTCGCTGAAGCTGCCTTGTCTCACACAGGCCCTTTATTCGAACATGCCATGACAACGTTGTTGGAAATTATTGCCGGATTGCTGATTGGAACACTGTTGGGTGCTTCAAATGCTCTTGTTATGATTGCTTCTCGATCTTTAAAACGCTGGCTGTTGCCTGTTCTTGTTATCAGTCAGGCGATTCCGGTATTGCCCTTGCCCCCCTTCTCGTTCTGTGGCTGGGTTACGGCATGACTTCAAAGATTGCAATGGCTGTTCTGATTATCTTTTTCCCGGTGACCGCAGCGTTCTATGATGGAATGCGCAGCACCGAGCCCGAGTGGCTGGAACTTGCACAAGTGATGAATGCGAAACCCATGGCAATTATCCGGCATATCAGGATTCCTGCGGCGCTTCCGGCGTTTGCTTCGGGTTTGCGCGTTGCGACTGCCGTAGCACCCATTGGCGCCGTTGTGGGTGAATGGGTCGGGTCCAGTAGCGGCCTCGGGTTTTATATGCTTCACGCCAATGCCCGCATGCAAATCGATGTCATGTTTGCAGCACTTTCTCTTTTGTGTATCGTTTCCCTGATGCTCTACTTTTTAGTGGACAGGGCCATGATCAAAATCGTTTACTGGCAAAAAGAAGGAAATGAAAAGGAGGAAAGTCACCTATGAAACATAAATATCTTATCGTATTTTTCATCGTGGCAGCCTTGTTGGGTGGAGTTTCAAAACCTTTAGCCGCATCAGAAAAAATGACAGTTGTACTCGACTGGTTCGTCAATCCGGATCATGGGCCGCTCTTTATCGCTCTAGAAAAAGGATTTTTCAGCCAGAAGGGGCTGGATGTTAGCTTCCAGGTTCCTTCAAACCCGAATGACCCTCCAAAACTTGTTGCTGCCAAAAACGCAGATATTGCGGTTTCCTACCAACCCCAGCATTATCTTCATGTGGATCAAGGATTACCACTGGTCCGAATTGCAACCCTCGTTGCAACACCTTTAAATACGCTGGTTGTGCTGGCAGACAGTGACATAAAAAATCTTGCTCAACTGAAAGGTAAAACCGTGGGGTATTCAATCGGTGGATTTGAAACCGTTATTCTCAAGGTCATGCTTGAAAGCCAGGGCGTGTCTCTGGATACTGTAAAACTGGTCAATGTTAATTTTTCGTTGTCTCCATCTCTTTTTTCGAAAAGCACAGACGCGGTTATCGGTGCTTTTCGGAATTTCGAACTGAACCAAATGGACATTGAAGGACAGCCGGGCCGTGCTTTTTATGTCGAGGAATATGGCATTCCTTCTTATGATGAATTGATACTGGTTGCTCGTCGTGATGATGTCAAAGCGTTAAAATTCAGAAAGTTCGTTGATGCATTGGAAGAAGGTGTCCAGTTTTTGGTCAACCATCCGGACGAAAGCTGGAAATTATTTATTCGGGGGCGAAAGGATCTGGATAATCAGCTGAATCGACTGGCGTGGCGGGATACGCTTCCCCGCTTTGCGCTTCGCCCGGGTGCACTGGATCGCGCCCGGTATCAGCGCTTTGCAGAGTTCCTAAAAAAACAAGGATTGATCAAGAAAGTTCCGCAGCTTGATCGCTATGCGGTGGAGTTGCCATTGCCTTAATATTGTCCATCCATAAATGGCATCTTTCGGCCCAGGCCAGAGTTCTTCGGCTCTGCCTGAAGAATCGCTGCAAGAGTTTGAAGTGAACTAAAGTTTAAAGTGAGCTAAAGTTAAGGAATTCTGTCAATTATATAAAAACATCGGAGCGAAGCGACACCATAACTTTAGGCACTTTAGATCACTTTAGACACTTTTAACTTGTACGGCTTTGAGCCCCTTTCAGGGGCAAACCAAAACCTGGTTCTTGGGGCCAGGTTTCTTTATTTCCTAATTTTTGTGTCGGTTTTTTCTGAATATTTTTCAAGGCGTTTGTAGCGGTTCATTGCAGATTTTGCAAAGCGGCCAATGACCCTGGACAGATCTGAGGTATTCCAAACAGAGGTGAACTCATCTGAATTAAATAGTCTTTTGTTTATCTTGTAATGGGGTTCGTGGTCCAAAAGAAGGGTGATATTTTCATAATCAATATCGATTTTCCCCTCAAAAATACTGTTACATAATTCCATGATGGTTTGGGCGAAAAAATTGATGACATCTTCAGTGGATTCCGCCAGGTTGAGTTTTTTCCTGAAATCGGGAAGAATTTCATTTTCGTACTTTGTAAAGGAAATCTGTGGCGACATGACATTTCTCCTTTCTGTATCTAAAAGTATTAATTTTATTAAATAGTTAAAGGACTAAATGTACTTTTTTCAGATACACGTTATCGGCAATGTGTGCCGATCGATTGATGGATTCCAAGATATGGCCGGGCATTTTTATTTCCTTGAATTGAAAGAGAATTATGTTGGGTGACTGGATTGGGCTTGGATTTGTGCATAAGATGGTCTTTAAGCTTCCAGGGTAAGGGCCGGCACGTGTTTATTACCATTTAAGTTAAGGATAAACAGATACCTTCATCACTTAATAATTATAACTACCACAAAGAAATGAATATCTCAACATTCTTTATGCAGTAATAAAAAAAAACTCACCTTCTAATGCACAAAAAAATGTGCATAGATGCCTTGTTTTTTGTGCAGGCTACTTTTTTAGATCTTATCCTTTGATCCTATTCCGCAATAAAATTCTTAACGTATAAAATTATAATGATCGCAACTGTCCATGAAATAAGGGTTTTCGAGTGCGATATTCAAAAATTTGTCCTAACAATTTCACTGGATGTTGAACCGGCGGAATTTGGCATGAATTTTGATGCACATAAGGTGAACCCTAATGTTACAAAAGGATATCCATGGACAAATTGCTTTTTATTGATGACGAAGAAGGCATCCGACGGTCCGTTGTTCGCGCCCTAAAAAACGAACCTTATGAAACCTATACCGCTGAAAACGGTGATATCGGTATAATGTTCGTCAAAAAAAATCTTTTTGAAGTTACAACGGTCATTTCAGATTATAAGATGCCCGGATTGAATGGCCTTGAAACGCTTTCCGCGATTGGGTCCATGAATCCGGAGATCACTCGAATCATACTCACCGGATATACGACCATGGAAGCGGCGATTCAGGCGACAAATGACGGGATTGACGGTTTTTTGACCAAACCATTTGACAATGTGGAACTCAGAGCCAAAATTCGTACAATCAATGTGCGGAAGCGTTTAAAACAGTTTGTGTCCGAGCAGGTTTACAAAAAGATTGAAAACGCACAGGGAGTCCTGAAACCATCATTTCATGAGGTGTCGGTCCTTTTTTCCGATATTCGTGGTTTTACTCGGATGTCCCAGCATGTTCCACCAGATAAACTCGCGTCTTTTTTAAACAATGACTATTTTGCGCCACTGGGAGAGGTTGTCTATAAGCATAATGGCGTCGTGGAC
>CAXMTB010000168.1:0-6824 GCA_964195835.1 uncultured Nitrospinaceae bacterium
TATAGTATGAAAATCAATACACAACGGCTTGTAATTTGAATACAGTTGCTATTCCTCCAAATTCATTAAAATTTCGATTACTAACCGAAAGAGAACCTCTTGTTCCTAAAAACCTTACTTGTCGGTGCTGCCAAAGAAACGATACACGCCCCCGCCAATGGCAGCGCCGACAATCGGAGCAATCCAAAAAAGCCAGAGTTGTGAGATTGCCCACCCGCCGACATACAGCGCGACTCCGGTGCTCCGTGCAGGATTCACGGAGGTGTTGGTGACGGGAATACTGATCAAATGGATCAGGGTGAGTCCCAGACCGATTGCGATCGGTGCAAACCCCTGGGGTGCACGCTCGTCGGTCGCTCCTAGAATAATCAGCAGAAACATAAGCGTCATCACAACTTCGGTGATCAGGGCAGCAGTCAATGAGTAGCCACCGGGCGAGTGTTCGCCGTAGCCATTGGAGGCAAAACCGGCGGCTACGTCAAAACCGGCCTTACCGCTGGCAATCAGGTACAACACGCCACCTGCCGCAATACCCCCGAGTAACTGTGCTATAATATACGGAACTAACTCCTTTGCCTCAAAACGCCCCCCCACATAAAGCCCGATGGAGACCGCTGGGGTCAGGTGACATCCGGAGATATGGCGGATCGCATATGCCAGGGTCAACACTGTCAGACCAAAGGCCAGTGCCACCCCCAGCAAGCCAATACCGACATTCGGGAACGCCGCGGCCAAAACTGCGCTTCCGCATCCTCCCAGAACCAACCAAAAGGTTCCAATAAATTCTGCGCCATATTTTTTCATCATTTTCTCCTTTATGCCGTTTAGTTGTTACTTTCTGCTGTCAACACAAAATTTAGCAGCAACCATCCTGATCGACCAACATTCTTTACCTAAGTAAACTATCATTCCTGCCATAGGTGAACGCCCTCCGCCCATTGTTCTGATGATTTCTTTTTCTCATCTATTGGGCTATTGTTCCAATTCTATATAAATAGCTTTTCTGGGAATCAGAAGATCCTTGTATTAAGAAAGAACACTTGTGTTGGAATTTCTTCATGATTTAGTAACTTAAATGGAAGTCACCCGTCTGGCCATAAGCGGCCACCTTTCCATCCAGCAATCTGACGTAATATACATCGGTGTAAAACCCCCCTGTTGTCAGGTGATAATTAAGATATTCTGTATTCCTTTTAGCACTAGTGCTTGTCGGTTCACCAATGGCTTCGATGACTTCTTGTTTAGTCATACCAAGGTTTAGTTGATTCATCTTTTTGGACGATCCTGCGCAGCCTAAAAGAAAAACAACAGCTATAAATACTATGGTAATTCGATAAAGTTTCATACAGCCTCTCCTTCAACTTAGTAAAACTCAAATTACTTTATATTTCATATTTAATTGCCGCCTACAGTATTGCTCTCCATGCAAAGATAGTGATCGTTTTTTTTCACAGCCATACATCTGATCTGTGCGCTTATAATCATTGTGTCTGACTACTCCGCTTCACCGGCAAGCAGGTTTTGGTTGTAAACATGCACGTCGCGCTGGGGAAACGGAATCGAAACGCCTTCTTCATCGAAGCGCAGTTTCACCGTCCGCGTTACGTCCCAATAAACGTCCCAATAATCGTCGACCTTCACCCAGGGACGGACGACAAAGTCAACAGAGGAGGCCCCCAGCGTATGGAGGCGAACTATCGATTCAGGCGTATCGAGCACCTTGTCATGCGATTGAAGAATATCCTCCAGGATCGACTCCGCTTTGGGTATGTCATCACTGTAGGAGATACCAAAAACCATGTCGATACGACGGGTGTCCTGCGCCGTGACGTTCTTGATCACATCACCCCAGATCTTACTGTTGGGTACCACAAACAACTGGTTGTCCAGAGTCAAAAGGCTGGTGGAGACCAGGCTCATTTTGTCCACCTTACCGAAGACACCGCCCACGTCTATCAGATCGCCCATGTCGTAAGGGCGATAGAGCAGGATCATCATTCCGGCGGCGAAGTTGCCGAGGGTGTCCTGCAGTGCGAATCCAACGATGAAACCGGCGACACCGAGACCGGCCAGCAAAGGCCCCAGACTGATGCCCAGCTGTGATAACGCCACCAGTATTCCAAAGAGCATGACCAGGTTAGAAACTGTGGTGACAATCATGCGACGGGCCAGCTGTGACAGGTTCAGGTTGGAAGCATCGAGTGCTTTTTCGAGCCAGATCCGCACGGTACGCGTAGCGAAACGAAAAACAAAGAGAATACCGACGAACAAAAGCAGCTTGACCAGGTATCCGGGCCCGATGTCCACCAGCCAGCCCGTCACTTTTTTGAGGGCCTGGCCCAAAAGGTTGACGGCCACACCGAAGTCCAGCAATCCAGAACTGATATCCCGTGTTGCCGTCAGCAACTGAGTACGATACAATCTTGTGTCCAATTCGAGTGTTTCCATCACTCCAAGAACGACATCCATACCGGCCGAGTTGGTGTCCAGGCTTTTTTTTGCCGCAATCAGAAGCTTGGCAATGTTGGCGTCATCCGGGGTTTCTTTGCCTCGCATTTCCAATTCGTCGATACGGTCCAGTGCAAGTTCCAGGCGCCCGGAAAGCTCATCAACCCGGTCGTATAGCAGCCGAATGAAGTTCTCCAGCGCCTCTTTGACGTCCATTCCGACCTGCTTCATTTTTGCAATGTGTGCAAGGCTTATCTCGTAGAATGCATCGAGGCGTCTGGTATAATTAGCAACCTCATTTTCGATGGCGGAGCGTTCTTCCGCCGGGGCCTCGATGCGACGCGCCCGAATCTTATCGATTTCATCGCGCACCTGATCGATGTGAAACCAAAGCCGCGGTATAGCGCGTGTGAATCCGTCCTCTACCTTCCCGCGCAGCTTGGGCTGCGGACCAGCCTTTTCCACCTCCAGGAGCGCATCGGCCAGCTGGTGAATGTCATCCATGATCCGTATCTGCAGATTGTAGATCTGTAGCTGCAAAACAAGGCGGTCCTCCGCGCTCGCGCTCTTTATTTCTCTCTCATATCGTTTCCCGGATGCGATTGTGTCAATGATACGCAACAGCAATTCACTGGCACGCTTGCCGACCATTTCAGGGGGCAATTCGCTTACATTTTCCTTGTTGCTGGCAATATCCGATTTGTTCTGTGCAACCGCCAAACTTTGATAGCCAGCCGTGAACAGCGTTCCCAATAAAAGAACTGTCACCGCGGCAATGATCAAACGCCTAACATTCATCATTTCGCCTCCTGGGTGCACCTCTTTCTAAAAAAATTAACATCGTTTTCCACTAACAACCTGTTTATACCTGAATTTAGCAAGTTTATAATTCAAATCCTATACCAAAGAAAAAATAGAAATCGTCCTGGTTGGGTATTCGGCCATCGGCTTCGGGTTTAGGATCCTGGATTCGATCCCAAACAAAAGATAAATCTAAATCAAGCCTGCGTGTTAATTCGATTTCTATGGCTGCCTTCGCATGATGCGTATATGTTCCCGATTCCTGATTAACAATATAGAACCTGTATGATGCATTGAAATCGATTTTCTTGGTCAATTCTGTGTCGTAATTTGTGCCCAGCACAAAGGCAGGTGTCGAGTTGTCTGTATCCTGTCCGGCCTCTACTGAAACGTTTTGGGTATACTGATAAGCTATCCCTGGAGTAATATCCCATTCAGTTTTAGAGGTATCGATGATGTGGTAACCGATGCCGGTGCCAACGGTGACACGATTTTGGATATTCGAAAATGGATCCCGAAAATATTCGCCGAACACCGGGCGCCAAAAAAACTTTCGGGTTTTAAAAATATCGTAATAACTGCTGATTCTTTGGCTGTTTGCGGTTTCGACCCCTTCTGTTTTATTAAAGATACCAAGATAATCGATGAAAAATCGTGATTCAGAAGTCCGACGCTGGGCATGTGCGGAGGCACTGTAGTCTATCTGATCCGAATTCCCTTCTCGAATATCTAAACCCAGCGATACCTTGGCTGACCAGTAACCGATTTCTTTTGGTTCCCCGTAAGCAATGGAAATCAAACGACTGCGATCAAACTCTAATACTTTCTCTTCGGTGGTGACAAAAACTTTGTCATCAACGACTTTCAAAATACCGACCACTGTCACGGGTCCTTCAAAACGAACGCTGTACAGTTTATGGCCTCGAACCTGTTTGACGTCTTCCCAGTCTAATTCCAAAAGATCCAGTTCATCACTGTCAAATTCTAATTTTTTTTCATACAGCACCTTGAGATCTCCTTTGAGCCACTCACCGGAGGTTAACTGGATCCAGTCAAATTTTTCTGGCAGGGCTGAAGGCGGACCCCAGCTTGGACTTCCAGGTGGTGTATTCTTGGATTCGCTAATATTTGGATCATCTTTTGGATTCGCTTGCGCATTGACATTGTCAACCAAAAAGAAACAACAGATGACAAACAAGCAAATTATCCAGGTTAAAATATTTTGCGACTTAGGCCCGTTTTTTTGCATTTCTCCTTCTCCAATTTCCAAAGAATAGTCTATAAACTTTTAATACCAGATGCTAACCAAATATTTGCATATAATAGCCACTGACTCGTTCCAAAACATCAGGGTTGTTGCCCAAACAAAATTCTTTTGAGCCTCATTGAAACGTTTTCTGCACATAAACCTCGTCGAAATCCCTCATGCGACGTGATTTGAGCCCACAGGGCGTTTTTTAAATTGCCTGGGACGAGAGCCTTAGATTTATCAAAAAGCGTTTCAGAGCCAGAGAAAAGAGATTTGGGCAACAGCCCTTTTGATTTTAACTTTAACCTAATTTATACTTAATAACCCCAGTCACAGTTTGAAATGCTCAATTTAATCAAACCCCATGACAATAGCTTCAACCCGTCGGTTTTGGCGACGGCCGTCAATGGTATCGTTGCTGGCCACCGGATCGGCTTTTCCGTACCACTGGGTGACGACCTGGCCGACACTCACATTGAACTTGTCGATCAGGTATGCTTCGATACTTTCAGCTCTTTGTCGTGCCAGACCAAGATTATACTCGGAATGACCGGTACCATCTGTAAAACCTGTCAGAACCACATACGTGCTCGGATTATTCTTTAAAAATTCCCCCAGTATACTTAGCTCGTCATCATATTCGGAACGAACCTGAGCACTGTCAAAATCAAACAGAATATTATCGACTTTAACATCAGCGAGCCGATAGATTGTTGAAAGAGTTTTTTCGACTCTGGTCTCAATAATAAAAAGAGCCCCGGTCAGATAAACGGGATTTTCAAACACCCGGTCAAATGGAACAACCCTTGAACACTCATTTATGGAAGCAACCGCTTTCAGGACATCTTTCTCCAGATCACCTTTAGCGGTGCTGATAACGTAAAAACAAACATTATACTTTGCAGCAAGTCCTCTTGCTATGTCCACAGGTTTTTTGGATCCCGGCATACGACTATACACACCATCGGTGAATAAAAACACCACAGTTCGTCCGGAAAGCCCCGACAGTACGCCATCCAGTTTAAGAAGCCCCTGCTGCATTAAGGTTGCTCCCGACGCCTTTGCCGGTAGCTGGTCAATGGCAGCAGCAAATTTATCCCGGTCATATTTTTGCATCTCGTAAATGGGTTTAAAGGGTGTAAACAAGTATAACCCTGCATTGTATCCCAGGTCCGGAAGTAACGTATTTCTATCTTTTAATAATTTTTTGGCGGCATCTAGTGTTGTCAGTCCGGTATCTTTAAATGGCTCTTTCATAGAGCTCGAACTGTCAAACAATATAACGAAATTGTCCGCTGTTTTAACTAGTTCTTCTGTGACAACAACACCAGTCACCTTTTCTTCTTCCACAACAGCTTCGGCCGCAAAAGAAACACCAACCATCATGCTTAGAAAAACAACCATCATTACAACTGACATCAGTTTGTAATTCTTTCTCATAATTCCACCTCCAATAATTTTAAATCATTCTTAAAGTTTACTTTTTCAGTTTTGGATACCTGGGGCCCTCCTGGGGCACACGCCATAAAGATCCTCTCTTTCTGATGTGTCACCGACAAACCAGCATCAATTCAGATCGTCATCTTTGTAGTATTTGGTACCCTTTCCCGTAAGTGCAAGTTCAAGCCCGTCGTCGGTGAGCTGGTACAACGCAATATCCACATCTACCGAAATCGCTCCGGCCATATCACCCCCTTCACTACCGGATTTGGCAGCGGCTGTTGCCTGGCCGCCAAACTCCCAGCCTGAATTGACAAAATCATTCAAAGCCTTCTTGCTCTTAAACACCCAGACCTGGCTGAATTTCTTTGCACCCAAGCCGATTCCTACCTGTGCTTCGATCATCTTCATAAAGGTTTCTTTTTTGGTTGCTTTGTCGATCACCAGACCTTTGCCTGTGCCACTGCCGAATAAAAAGATCTTCATGCCAAAGTTGCTAAAAACAGCATAACCAGCAGACTTTGAGATCGCTTTTTTAGCGGCCGGCTGTACCTTGTAAAGTCTGGCCAGAGTCTCTTTCGCCATATTGCGAATTTCTGCCTGCTGTTCTTGCTTCGAGGGATCTTTCGCCAGAGCTGTTCCGCTCAGTCCGATCCCTATTCCGAAAGCCAGAATTAGAAACACTGCCATGGGTCTCCATCGCAGGCGGCCAATACTTGTAATTTGTTTTGATTTACTTTGTCGTCTCATTTTACATCCTCCTTTACTCGTAGAATTTGGGTTCATTAATAAGTCGTTCTATATTTCCTCTATACACCGGACCGGCAACAAGGCTGTCAAAAAAGGTCAAAATCTGTGGTTTTTCGGTGTACTGTTTGAATACCAG
>CAXMTB010000169.1:0-4898 GCA_964195835.1 uncultured Nitrospinaceae bacterium
TCAATTCCGTCAGCCAGGAACAGCACCCGTACATTGTTATATTTCTCTTGTTGAATAATTTCTGCCGCAATTTCACCACTTTTTTCAGGACAGCCGTCATCAACAAAAACGAGTTCCCATTTTTTGTCAATTTCGCCCTCGAATAGCCATTTTAACTGTAACACTTTTCGTCTTAAAAAATTCTCTCCGGAAGGATGCTCCATATTAGTCCGAATACGGTTGTGTTCATTATACATGGCAACAATAAAACTGTTAAAAATAGGGGCTGAAATTGATTTTAAAGATATTTTTGACAAAGCAAGTTTTAAAGCAAGGTGAAGAATGACAGGATATTTCCGATGCTCGGTGACAATGCGAGAATTAACGCTCCACAGATCCTCCTCTAACGGGTAAAGGTCCAGCATGAGTTCTGCAATATCAAAAGCCTGCCTTTCCTGTGCAGTATCAGTCAAGTCCATCGAGAGTGGCATATCTCTTGTAGTTTCAAGCAGTTTATTCCAACGGTTGTCACTCTCTGTAAGTCTCTTTAGATTCTCTAATGCAAATGTCTGTCCAAAAAGAGAATCATTTATTGCGCCAAACAGTGTCGGGATTCCAGCCATCATCCGATGAAGTTGTGACTCATCCAAATTTTCAATAAATGCTGCAAAATTCGCGGTGTCAGGCGCAATTCTGACCATCTGCTGTTCGTATTTTCGGTACAAATCAGCAATATTTTTCATCATTTTTAAATAACTGTCCATAGAATCAGCCCTTACATTAGATTATCGGCACAATTTTGCTATATTTAAGTGAAACATTAATGTGAGTCAATTTTTATTTCTTCCGAGTCATAAAAGGTTTTGAGAAATTCGAAATAAATATTTTGATAAGATTTAAATGATGAGCTTTTCTGAATTGGATTTTGGATGGATTGTATTAGGTGCTATGTCGCTGAATACAACTCGTAAGTTCTCCCCAATTGCATTCCAACCATCGATTCAACGATATGCTATGTTGTAAATATTTCAAATATTGTTTAGGATATTGACCGGTTCTGTAAAAATCGTTTAAAATCCAGTCAACTACAATCAGATTTCCCATATGGATCATATGTGGAAGATATTCCAGCTCAAGTTTATTTAACGGCCCAATTGTTTTAGTCTTTTTGGCTGTTTCTTGATATACTCCCAAAAAGTTTTCCACTCGATCAAGCTGCAGAATTCCATCATTGATATTCTCCCAGGAGGTGCAAAAGTACATTATCGCAAGACCTACATCAAAACACCTGACGTCAATTTTTGACCAACCAAAATCAAATACACCCGTTACTTTCCCGTCCTGAAACTTAATATTCCCGGGATGATAGTCTCCATGAATTGCAAGGCGGGGCATTGTATGGTATTTTTTTTGGGGTGGGATATTACTATTTAACATATTGAGCAGGTCATCGAATTGCTCTAAGAAATACTCATCAATTGGGGATTTGGCAGTATTCCGAGCATAACCTTCCCATTTTGTTGCCATCAAACTAATCTCATCGAAATTGCTCAGTTCTCTCCAACCCTCTGTCCCTTGCCAACCAAAGATTGTGTTGTGATATAAAGAGAGTATTTTCGCTGAATTTTTTAATTCCCCATGAGAACATAAGGGAGTGTCCCAGCTGTATTTATCTTTGCCCAGCAGAAAACTAAAAACGGCCGTGATATTCATCCGATCTTGTTTTTTCAATCGGTGATCAATCTTAACGCAAGTTGTACCTTCTTTTGTCGCGATCACCCGCGGGGAAAACGAAAACCCTCTAGCCTGCAGTTCATGCAGCAGAGCGTGTTCAAATCTGACTTTTGCTTCAGGAGTTCCTTGACGGTATCTTCTCAACAGATACCTGCTTTTCTTGCCATCTCGAAGCATTTCGATTTTATAGCTGTCATTGATGTAACCTCTATAAATTCGCTCTTGACGAACCAACTGACCAATACCGTAGTGTTCAGAAAGAATATTTCTATTGCTTCTAAGGATATCCTCTTGAGTTGTAATAGTATCTTTTTTTTCAGAGTTCATTTGTTACAGTATGACATTTTGAGCGAATAATAAAAGAAAGCATTTGGGTTAAAATTGTTAGTCTCTGCTTTTTACAAGGTCAACACTATTATCAAAAAGGGAAATGTAACATATACATCTTTACTATATAAAAATATACTGTTAAGATCTTGACTCTTAACATAAGTGTATATCTGCACCATTTTATACTCACGCAGAGAATCTGCCTGTCTTGGCCAGCGTGAAATATTAAAGTTAATAACATGATTAAATCGATAAGTTTATATGATTTTGTGTTTGTGTAAACATAAATCAAGGAGATAGTGGCAATGGCTACTAAAGAAAAATGGGACAACAAAGGGCAGTATTCTAAGAAGCGGATCAAGCTTTATGAGCAGATATTTGGTGGAGGGTATATCAGTGCCGGAGGTCACAAGACCACGGAACAGATGTGTGTACTCTTGAAAAACCTTAAAAAAAATGCCCGAGTCCTGGATATCGGCAGTGGTATTGGTGGTGGTGCATTTTTTTTGGAATCTCAATACGGCTGTGTCGTTACAGGCGTGGATTTGTGTAAGGATATTTACAGTATCGCAATAGACAGATCAACCACTAGAGGGAGTGTTGTGAACTTTCTGCTCGGAGACATTCTGGACATGGAGTTCACTCCGAAGTCTTTTGACGTGATTATGAGCCGCGATACACTGCTTCATCTCCCTGAAATTAAAAAGCGCGAACTCTTTGCGAGATGTATCGAGTGGCTTGATGACAACGGTGCGATTATCATTGGGGATTACTGCCGACGACCCAAAAACGAGGCAATTTGTGAGTCTTTTGAAGCGTATATAGCCGAGCGCGGATATGACCTGCATGGGCCTTTTGCATATGGGAAGCTGTTGGAAGATGCCGGTTTCAAGAAGGTGGTGACATGGGATGTTTCAGGCGATTTTCTTGAACAGCTTGAGGTTGAGCTGGAGCGATTTCAAGAAGAGCACAATCCACGACCAAAACACTTTGAGAAGGACGACTTTGAACACCTTGAAAAGAGCTGGCTTCAAAAGATTGAATGGGTCCGTAACGGAGACATGAGGAAGGGTATCCTGTATGGTAGACGGGGATAATCGAAAATTTCTACATATCAACCTATTCTTCTCAATAACTGCTGGTTTTCAACATTTAATATAGGCCACAATGATACGGGTAAGGAAGTATGATAACTTTAGCAGATGATGAAAAAGCCATTGCCAGCGCTATAAAGCAATTAAGCGATCAAGCGGGTTCACATTCTCCAAGTATATTTACAATTGCAGAAGAGATACCCCAACTGGAGATAAAAATCGATGCTTGTTTCTTATCCAATCCGTATGCCACTGATCTGGTTCTGGAAGACTTTAGAAAAGAGTTGATTCATACAAACAAGATCAAGAAAGTAATAGAGTTTTACCCTTCTCAAAATCAGGTAATCGCTGACGTATTATCAACGCATTTGAATGTGCCGGCACGAAATATTTTTATTGGGAATGGAGCTTCAGAAGTCATTCAAGCTGTTATTCATAACTTCACAACACGGAAAATAATAGTCAACATTCCAACATTTTCACCCTATTATGAGTTTGTAAAAGAAGGTGTCGTAGTTGTTTATAACCGACTCGACCCACAAGAGAATTTTAACCTTAATATTGAAAAGTATATACAGCTTATCGAGAAAGAAAAGCCAGATACAATCGTGTTGATCAATCCCAATAACCCAAGTGGGGGATATATCAAACTTTCAGATATTCAATATCTTTTGAACCGATTGAGTTGGGTTGAAAACATCATTATTGATGAGAGCTTTATTCATTTTGCGTATGAAGATGAGAATTATGAAATAAAAAGTGCAGCGATGATGATAGAAAATTTTAATAATTTAATCATTATCAAAAGTATGACCAAAGATTTTGGTATTGGAGGTATTCGTGCCGGATACGGAGTCATGGACAAAGAAAAAGTTGGTTATTTGCTGCGACATGGTCATCTTTGGAATTCGTCTGGGTTAGCTGAGTACTTTTTCAGGCTTTATGTGAGTGATAAATTTCAAAGGGAGTATGAAAAAGCACGTATTCGCTGTATCCAGGAATCGAGACACTTTTTTTCCGAATTAGCAATCATGCCCGGTCTAAAAGTCTATCCAAGTATGGCAAATTTCGTCTTGGTCGAATTGACTAATGGGGCAACATCTTATGATTTCGTTTCAAAATTATTGATCAAATATGGCGTCTACATCCGAGATTGTTCTGATAAGATAGGGCTTGATGGGGAATTTGTCCGAATTGCTTCAAGAACCAAAGCTGAAAATGAGATAATTGTGGACTCGGCAAGAGATGTTCTTCAAAATGCTTGGGAATATAAAGAGGTTAGTTACTAATTATATTTATTCTGTTTGCACAAAGATAATAAGGGGCCCTGAAATATGTATTACAACGAACAGCTATATTTATGGAGGCAGCAAAAGGATGATGTGGCAGGCATGATGTGCAACCCCGAGGCTTTTGATTTCGAAGCATCAGAACGAAATGAAATTATAAGTTATTTGCCTGATCTTAGAGGAAAACGAATATTAGAACCGGCAGCTGGTATTGGCCGATTTACAACATATTTTGCCTCTGTAGCGGAACACGTCACTGCCATAGATTTCGTAGATAAGTTTATCAAGAAGAACATAAAAGCGAGTTCAAGTTTTTTGAATACTACGCATCACATCGGCAACATGATGGATGTAGATATCGAAAATGAGAGTTTTGATCTTGTTTTCGTTAACTGGCTGTTGATGTATCTTAGGGATGATGATGCTCGCGTACTGTGCGACAGAATAGAAAAATGGCTTAAACCAGAAGGCG
>CAXMTB010000169.1:4992-6823 GCA_964195835.1 uncultured Nitrospinaceae bacterium
AACTGGCTGTTGATGTATCTTAGGGATGATGATGCTCGCGTACTGTGCGACAGAATAGAAAAATGGCTTAAACCAGAAGGCGAATTATTTCTCAGAGAGAGTTGTGTTAGCGCTTCAAACCCGAATAGACCTCACTCACATGCTCATTATAGAGATCCGGAGTTTTATGAAGATCTATTTATTCAAAAATTTTCTCTTTTATCTAAAGGGAATGTTGTGATTTATGAACAGAAATATGGAAACTCAAATCAACGTTGGTGGTTATTCAAAAAGATAAGATTCAACTGGTTGTCCTAACTTAAAATAACCCTTCCCTGAAAGCCTTTGACTTTTACGTCATTTCGTATTCCAACGTCGAGTAATGCACATTTAGAGCGAAGAACAAAAATATAATCCTATTGAACCGGTTTTAAAAACCTCCACTCTCGTCGTTTGACCATTTTCATCCGCTAGTGATCTAAAATTTTTAATCATGCGCATAATAATTTAACTGGGGTATGCACTTTGCTCCAGTTAGTACTAAATAACCAAACGACAATTATGGCTTTATTGCTATGTATCTTTCAATCACAGGGATTCAATTTAAGTTGTGATATCGAATTTCAATTGTTTCAGATTGTCGCCGAATAAAGTTCGATGACCCCAAAATATCGCGCAAAAAAAGTCGCCAAATAAACTACAATGACATGCAAAATCTCGCAAAATTATTGAAACTTATTCGGCGACAAAAACAGAAATATGGCCCCACATATCCCCATTTTTCCCAACCATTTCGTAACCTTCCAACCCTCAAACCCTTATCGCTCTAATGTCGCCATATATTCATCCCCCCCCTCACCAACAAAGGTGAAATAAAAAACCCGGCTTTCGTGTGCGGATGCACAGTTTTCTGTGCAAAAACATCGCGGATAACTTAATCGGGTAACTTAATCGGTTGGTTGCGATCAAATTCTTACGGAAAATTTCATCACCGATTGGATTTTTGGGATAGTTTATAACAGGAAATTTTTGGCGGCAGAATGCTTAACTTAACATTCTGCCGCATTTTTTATCTTTAATAATCGGCTATTCTATGGGTGAAGGCTTGCAGAGATGTTTGTCTTCCATGGCCACACGGCCACACCCATCACATGCATATTTCATGGCGGACAATTTATCCTTGCACATATGCGAGTGTTCTGCCTTGTGAGATCCGCAAAAACTACAATTTTCCGCCTCGCCACAGGGGTTACACAGATGCCCGGGCGCATCCGCAACCGCACCACAATTTTTACAGGTATAAGCCATAATAATGTCCCTCCTATTTCAGATTATCGTTTATTAACTTATTCCATCAATAAAGTTGCCATCTTTTATGTTTAATTACGAAAAACGCATTGTCAAGCAACGGCAGGGTATAAAAATATTAGGTTTCCCGGTTTTTAAAATCGTCAGCGGCTGAGTCATTGATCTTATTTTTTTTATAACCAAACCATACTAGGGCAAATTAAAAGGGCCAGAATTTATTATCAAACCAGACTTTTTCCAATAAGGCCTTATCGATATCCATCAGCATGTTCAAATGATCGCGCTCCCAGGTTGCAAGCCATTCGTATAAGGCTTTGGCTTCTGGATCGGAAGCATTTTGGGCGCTTTCGGAATAGAGTTTTACCGCGCGTTCCTCCATGGCGATGCCCGCGGAGATCGCAGCAGCTTCAAACCCGGCCGCCGAAATTTTCTCCTTGATTTCCCGGGTCAAGACCTCGGATGCCACGCTGCCGCTGTCTTTTTCATGAAGACCGACGGGGATGAACTTTTTCTCTTTATGATATGCCTTGAACTGCTCGGACAG
>CAXMTB010000170.1:0-6804 GCA_964195835.1 uncultured Nitrospinaceae bacterium
AACCATGGAACCGACACTGTCGATATTGTAATCGGCAAAACCGATGATCCGTTCGGGGCAGGCCCCCATGCAGGTGCCGCAGCGCCGGCAACGGGCCGGATTCGGTTTTGGTGTTCCTTTTTCATCGTCATCCAAAGCACCAAATGGACATTCATCCGTACATCGTTTGCACTGGGTGCACCTCTGGAAGAAAAAATCCGGGAAGGTCATATCACCGGACCTGGGGTGCACGGCAACGCCCCTGTTGACGGATTCAATGCACTGGATAGCTTTCAGGGCAGCACCGGTGGCATCTTCCATCGATTCTTCCATGGTCATGCTGCGCCGAATAGCGCCGGCAGCATAAATGCCGGTCCGCTGGGTTTCATAAGGAAAACAAATATAGTTCGAATCGCAGTAGCCGTCGAAAAGACCGATATCACGAAACGCCGGACCCTGCCGATACGCCATGTTGACCACCGGGTCATCCACCGTAACCGGAACCATGCCGGTAGCCAGCACCACCATATCAGCCTTGACCTTGACCTTTTCTCCCAAAAGGGTATTATCGGCCTCGACAATCATTCCGTCGCCGTTTTTAGAAACATTGATCACTTCCCCTTTGGTCATGAAGATACCTTCATCCTGCTGGATACTTTTGTAAAAGTTTTCCGTCAGGCCGGGGGTCCGCATGTGCTGATAGAAGATATAAGCCTTGCCGTCGTCATAATCTTCACGCACATATTTGGCCTGCTTGAGGGTAACCAGGCTGGTCACCGAACCGGCGTAATCAAAATCCGCATCATCGTCGCCTTTTCCCGGAGATTGAACAAAGACAACAGATTTGGCTTCTTTGCCGTCAGACCGGGTGATCTTCCCTTTAGCCGCCATCTCCTCAAACTGGTGGTTGGTGACAACATCCGGCAAGTCGCCAAAACCCAGGTGGGCAAATTCATCACCTTCGGGTTTAAACGGGCGCCAGCCGGCAGCCAGCACTACGGCCCCGAATTTTTCGCCATCGGGATCGAACTGCAGAATATCAACCTTGCCCACGTTGTATTCCAGATAACGCTTATGTTGTTCTTCAACATCCAGTTCTTTACCGTTCTCATCGAACTTCATTTCTTCTGGCAGCGGGTAAGGCACGTCAAATTCGATCTTGTCACCGGGTTTTTTGAGCGTTACGGTGAAATCCCCGGGCTCACCGGCGATCCGGGCAACGATAGTTTCGGTTTTAACGGTAATGTTGTCATAAGATTCGAGCTCTTTGATTTTGCTTTCGATAATCGGCGACACAAGATTTTCATAGGGGTCTTCAACAGGCAGCTGTTTGCGAATTTTGGCTGCATAGCCGCCAAGTGCCGATTCTTTTTCGACGATGGTTACTTCATAACCTGCTTTGGCTGCATCTAAAGCCGCCGAAATGCCGGTGATGCCGCCGCCGATGACCAGAATCCTTCTGCTTAAGGTTTCAAGCTTGTACGGTTCCGGCAGGTTGATCTTTTTAACCTTTGCCATCCCCATTTTCAGATAATCTTCGGCCAGCATCTGAAGGCGGTCAAAGTGTTCTTCATCATCTTTTTGCTCTTCAGTCAGTGCCGGAAATTCGGATCTGGGATGGGACCAGACCGTCTGTTCCCGCAGGTTCACGCGGTCGAGGATACAGCCCTCAAAATTAAAGACATCATAATTGACCCGGCGGGAACAGGCTGCAATAACCAGGGTATTGTACCCATCGTCGGCGATACCTTTCTTGATAAGCTCAACCCCTTCCTTTCCGCACAGAAACGGGTGAGTTTTAACAGGGTAACCTTCTTCTTCCGGGACTTCGCACAGCGCTTCCATATCAAGGGCATCCCCGATGCCGCATCCTGTGCAAATATATACACAATATTTTTTATCCATGGATATCCTCCTACTTCCTCACCAGGGTTTGAATCGCTTTAAGGGCCATGCCGGTGGCATTCTGATTTGCCGAAACAACATCAGACGGCTTATTGGCGCAACCTGTCGCAAACATGCCGCCTTTTTCAAAATCATTGATGATAAAGCCGTCTTCGTTATACTTGAGATCGGCAGGCAGTTTTACTGTTGCGGTTGTCGGCTGCATACCGGTGGCAAGAACTGCCATTTCCACGGTTTGCCTGATCTTTTCGCCGGTGACCGCATTTTCTGCCACCACGGTGATATTGCCGGTGCCTGGATCCTCACTGACTTCAGCGACCTTGCCTTTGATCAAAAAGACATTCTCATCCTCTTTGATCTTTTTGTAAAACTTTTCATACCGCTGACCCGGTGCCCGAACGTCGATATAAAAAATATAGACTTTGGCGGCGGGGTATCGTTCCCGGATGTAGGTCGTCTGCTTCAATGACGCCATGCAGCAGATGTAGGAACAATACGGAAGGTAATTTTCATCTCTGGACCCGGCGCACTGAACAAAGGCAATGCTTTCGGGTTCCTTGTTGTCCGATGGGCGGGTAATTTTCCCCTTGGTCGGACCGTTGGGCGCAGCCAGCCTTTCCATCATCATGTTGGTGATAATGTTCGGGTACTGACCAAAACCAAGATTGTCTATCTTGGCGGCGTCATACGGTTCCCAGCCCGTGGCCCAGACAATGGCGCCAACCTTTAGGTTTATGGTTTCGGCCTGCATGTCCAGATCGACGGCGTCGTATTTACAGGCGTCTTTGCATCGCTGGGCGTCATCGGTCCCGATGATCTGAGAAGAGATAACATAACGGGCCGGAAAAGCCATTTCAAAGGGCAGGTAAGCACCTTTGATCGTGTTCATTCCAAAATTAAAATCACTGGAAATCTCGGTTTCGCAGGCTGCTTCACAGTCTCCACAACAGGTACAGTTTTCGGTGACATACCTGGGGCTCAGCTTTACGGATACATCATAATTGCCCGGGGTACCGTCGACCTTTTCGACCTCTGCCTGGGTAAAAACCTTGATTTTCGGATTATCCTTTATTCTCCTAAAATTGATTTCCAGACCGCAGGTTGGAGGGCATAGCTTTGGAAAATATTGATTCAGCTGTGCCACTCTTCCGCCCAGGTAAGGATTTTTTTCGACCAAAAACACCTCATACCCCACTTCGGCAGCTTCAAGGGTCGTGGTCAACCCGCTTATCCCTCCTCCAACAACCAAAATGCTTCCGTTTGCAGGGGTTGCTTTGTCTTCTGTCATGCTATCCCTCCATGCATTGTTACGTTTACGATTAAATTCTTTTTGCCGGTGTTAGATTCCTTCAGGCGATATCCTTATAAAATAAATTCAGGTGTCCGCATGCTCAAAAGTTTTATCATTGAAACCAAGGTAAAACCCTTGAGCAACCGGGCACAATCGTTGGATTTGGGAATATCGCCTGAAGGCAAAATGTTTTTGAAAGGTAATTTTCTTAATAAAAACCTCCAGGCGTCTCAAAGACGCCTGGAGGCGTATCATATTAGGTTAAAACTGATTCAGCATTAATCAGGGATGATCTGGATGTAATCTTTCTTGAAGATATCCCATTTTTTTGCCTTTGGATCATACTTGGAGTTGACAAAGCAGAACCAGTTTTCATCATCCGTTTTCGGAAAGTCGCACTGATAGTAGAATCCCGGATAACGGGTTTCTTTCCGGAACTGGATGTGACGCAGGTGAGACTCAACCGTCCAGATGCGGTGCTCGATTTCCCAGCAGCGCATCAGCTCATGGAGGTCACCGGCGGCCAGCTTTTCGCAGTCTTCGCGCATCAGCAGGAGCATTTCCATGATGATTTCCAGACTCTTGGAGCTGGTCATGTAGTAGGTGGCCGTACCGGCACCGTACTCATGGGTGGCCTTCATCAAGCGATACATCATCCCTTCGGGCTTGAGATAATTGGGGTTAATGTTGATGGCCGTTGTGTAATCACAATGATCCAGGAACGTTCTCACCGGCTTGTAAATCAGATCCACCAGTTCTTGGGTGGACTGGCTCAGGGTCGGTTTGAAATCGGCATTGTCACGCACAAATCTGGCCATGGACTTGGCACAAATACGCCCTTCTGCATGGGAGCCGGAGGAGAATTTGTGACCGGAGGCACCCACACCGTCACCGGAGGTAAACAGACCGTTTACGGTGGTCATACGGTTGTAAACCTTTTCTTTGTAGCGGATCTTGTATTCCTCGGGTACCCAGTCATAATCAGGTCCGGAGGTCCACAGTCCGCAGCAGCCGGAATGGGATCCCAGCAGATACGGCTCAGTGGGCATAATCTCTGAGGTCTTCTTGTCCGGCTCGGTGTTCGTGCCGCACCACAGGTTGGCCTGTCCGCAGGTCATATCCAGGAAGTTTTCCCAGGCTTCTGATTCCAGGGCCTTCATTTCTTTCTTGTCCAGCTTTTCACCCATTTCTTTAAGGGCTGTAACCGTATCCATCATGATGGGGCCGCGGCCTTCCTTCATCTCAAAGAGCATCAGATGGTTACGCAGACAGGTCGGCGTAATGGCCGCCGTGCCATAAGGCGCGTATTTCTCAAGTTCGGCTTTTGCGGCATCACTGCCCACGTAACCTTCACCCAGACCGTTGAGGGTTTTGGCTTTGAAGAGCAAGAACCAAGCGCCGACCGGGCCGTAACCGTCTTTGTAACGCGACGGGGTGAAACGGTTTTCCATCATAGTAAGCTCGGCACCGATCTTCATGCACATGGTGTAGGTGGAACCGGCATTCCAGACTGGATACCAGGCGCGGCCCTTGCCCTCACCGACGCTGCGGGGCTGGTAGATATTAACAGCGCCGCCGCAGGCAACCATCATGGTGTTGCATTTAATGATGTAGACTTTGTTTTCACGAACGGAAAAACCGACGGCTCCGGCAATCCGGTTCTCTTCGTTGGCATCCAGAAGAAGCTCGACGATAAAGCAACGCTCCAGGATATTTTCATCTCCAAGTGCCAGTTTGGCAGCTTCGGCAACGATTCTTTTGTAGGATTCGCCGTTAATCATGATCTGCCATCTGCCGGTACGAACCGGTTTGGCACCTTCTTTTAAGGTCCCCATTTTCAGGCCTTTTTTGCCGTCCATTTTCTTTCCGTCATCGGACAGTTTCCACATTGGAAGACCCCATTCTTCGAACAGAAAGACGGAATCATCAACGAAACAGCCCAGATCATAAATCAGGTCCTCACGGACAATCCCCATCAGGTCGTTGCGAACCATTCGCACATAGTCATCCGGTGAATTTTCTCCGATATATGTATTAATTGCTGAAAGACCCTGGGCAACAGCGCCACTACGCTCCATGGCGGCTTTGTCACACAGCAGGATTTTCGCGTCAGGTGCCCATTTTTTCTGCTCGAACGCGGTTCCGCAGGCAGCCATGCCGCCGCCTACAATCAGAATATCAACTTCGCGCTCTTCAACTTCCGGATCCCTGACAGCCTTGAGTTCTCCCAAAGGTTTATTCGGTAATGCCATATTATATCCTCCTTAAATCGAAATATTCTAAATTGATCATCAAACCGTAGTTTTGAAAACCCTTTACCGCTTAAACGGTTGCCAGCGGTTTTGGCATCTGATAACCCTCTGCCTCTTGGGTTGAAAGCAGCTCACTGTCAAGATCTTTGCCTACGAGATCCAAGTACGCATTGGCAGCGCCTTCAGGGGTTGTCCGGATGGGGAACTTAAAGCGCTTGATGGTACCGTTTCTGAACTTACAGGTCCACATAACATCCTCGGTTCCAAGCATGGGCATAATGCTGCTTCCCAGCGGCACAAAGTCAGCATAACCTCTGACCTCAATTGCCTGTGTGGGGCAGATCTTTACACATGAAAAACATTCCCAGCACTGATCCGGCTCCTGATTGTAAGCTTTCATTTCATTGGGCTCCAGAACCATCAGGTCGTTGGGGCAAATGTACATGCACGCGGTCTTGTCCCCGCCTTTGCAGCCATCGCATTTTTCCGAAATTACGAAACTTGGCATTTAATTACCTCCTAATTCTGTTGTAAAAAATTTCAGTATTTTAACCTCTTTAAAATAGTCTCCGGTACAATTTGTAAACTGTTTGCACCTCCCTTCCTAAATTTTGGTCTCAAAAGACCGTCAGTTATTATTCGTCTTAAAAAATTCCGCTTTATTTTTACCCAATCACCCTTTAAGGATGATTTTAAAATTCATAACCGATAAATAAACAATATGCCATAAAATCAACAAGATAGATAAGATCCGAGTACCAAAGGGATTAAATAACAATTAACATTATTCTTGTCAAGAACTTTTGGGAAAACTGAATTATAAATTTATAGGCCTTGCTTTAAAGGATTTGATAGAATCTTTACTTGGGTTAGAATAATCCGATAACCACTATATATTGTGCTTAAAATAATTCATGTTATATAAATCATTCAGGATATGAATTCCATACAGTATTTGGACATTTGCATAGACGTATGGAGGGCATCCTGAAAGGTTTACAGCACCTTATGGACTTTTATATTTTACACACATTTTTTGGTTGACAGGTTTTGCTGGATTGGTCATTGGTTATTTGCTAATGGTCATTAGATATTATTCATTGGTCGAGTTTCGAGACTGGAAAAATTTTTAAGGAATTACTCTTATATGGAAAATAACATGACTCCCCTTTCGGTAAATGACACATTCTTATTTTCATGCTCAAAAAAGGTGCCCTGTTTCAATGAATGTTGTCGGGACCTGAACCAGTTTCTCACCCCTTTTGACATATTGCGTCTGAAAAATCGGCTCGCTATATCATCGAGTCTCTTTATAGAGCGGTATACCACCCAACAGACCGGCCCTGAAACCGGTCTCCCCATAATCACTTTAAAACC
>CAXMTB010000171.1:0-6629 GCA_964195835.1 uncultured Nitrospinaceae bacterium
AGATTTGGATACAGCAAAATTGTAAAAATTATTGTAACAGCAACTAAAAGGGCCCATCGGACACTATCACTGTTGTCAATGAGTCTGTTTAAAGATATTTGAGTTTTTACAATGTTCATTGTACTATGGTGTTATTTCTTTTTTTTGGCATCCAGATCTTCATATGCCTCAATAATTTTTTGGACCAATCCATGCCGTACGACATCTCTTTTTGAAAAAAAGATGAATCTTATTCCTTCTATTCCCTGCAATATATCCTTAACTTCAATGAGTCCGGAAGGTTTATCCACAGGAAGATCAATCTGAGTAATGTCACCGGTGATGACTGCTTTTGAGCTGAATCCTATCCTTGTCAGAAACATCTTCATCTGTTCAGACGTCGTATTTTGAGCTTCATCTAAAATGACAAAAGAATCATTTAATGTTCGTCCGCGCATGAAAGCTAAAGGTGCAACTTCGATAACGCCTTGTTCTATCAGGTTGGATACCTTTTCAAACTGCATCATATCGTGGAGCGCGTCGTAAAGCGGTCGGAGATAGGGATCTATTTTTTGGGCCAGATCTCCGGGTAAAAATCCCAGCGCTTCCCCTGCCTCCACAGCGGGCCTTGTAAGGATGATGCGATTCACCTTTCCCTTTGAAAATGCTGCAACCGCCATGGCCATGGCAAGATACGTTTTACCTGTTCCTGCCGGGCCTATTCCGAAAACCATGTCGGAACTTCGGATGGCATCTATGTATTCTTTTTGAGCCTGGCTTTTGGGTATTACAGGGCGTTTTTTGGAAGTGATGTAAACCGTATCCAGGAAAATATCTTTAAGTTTAATGCGGTCGTCACCGCTCAAAATTCTGACCGCATATTCGACATCATTTGGATAGATTGGATAACCATCTTTTAGCAGGCCGTAAAGTTGTTTGAGTATCTTTTTCGCCAGGTTTTCAGCAATGCTGTCTCCCTGGATGAATATCGTATTACCTCTTGCGTGAATGGAGACATCTGTTAATTCTCCAATTTTTTTAAGGTTGCTGTTATACTCGCCGAAAAGCTGACTTGCCAGATTAATATCTGAGAAAATTAATCTGGTTTTATTATTTTCGGAAATTACTTCCATGTTTCAGGGTTGAGCAGATGCTCTGTTTAGTTTAAAAGGTCTCGTAAAGATCTCTATAAGCTATGTAATATTGATGAATTCATAAAAAGTCAAATCTATAATATAACGCACATGGGGAAAAGAAAATTTCTTGACTCAAAATATCTGCTTTGTTAGTTTTCAGCAATAAATATTTTAACAATCACATCCTTTTGATTTTGATGATATTTTTGTTAATTTCTACAATAATCTGGTTTTGCTCGATATCGCACCGAAAAGAATTTATTAAGCGCTTATGGTATTTGACGCTTTTTTTAAAAATCTTATTTGCAAAACCATGGTATCGTAAACGATGCTAACCCGAATATTTCATGAAAATTTTCGAGAGTTCTTTTTATTAGTCACGAAAACGGTTTGTTATTTACAATTTTGCTTATAGTTGTAAGGTGATAGTTTGTACCGAATATTTTATAGTTCAATTTCTCAAAAATTTTAACCCTACGGGCATGTCCGAGATGCCCATTTGCTTCGTTATCAGTGGCTTGCAGTAGAAAACTACGGCGGTGCCCCTGAGTGCCTTGTTGGAGCGAAGCGGACTTGTCCGCCTGTGCCGTGTGGCGGAAATCCCGTTATCGGGTCAAATGAACGCCTCGCACATGTGAAATGTCCGGGCTAAATGGGAGCACCATGAATTTTTTTGATATCATCACCATCATAATTTTGGCTTATTGTATCATAAGAGGTGTTTTTAGAGGTCTATTAAAGGAATTGTCTTCTATCATCGGCGTGTTTGGCGGATTCTATGCTGCTTATACCTATTACATGGTGGCTGCAAAACTCCTATCAAAATGGATTTCCAATACCGGATACCTCAATATATTGAGTTTCCTCATTATATTTTGTGTCGTTTTTCTAATTATCAGTATATTGGGTGTGATTATCAATTACCTGCTTAAACTGGCTTTATTGGGCTGGATTGATCGTTTTTCCGGCGCCTTGTTTGGCGCATTGAAAGGGCTGCTTATTGTTTCAGTGTTGTTAATTGCACTCACCGCCTTTCTTCCAAAGGGCTCACCCTTCATTAAAGATTCCCTACTTTCTCCCCATATAACGCTAATCTCAGAAAAAATGGCTAAGGTTGTTTCCAAAGATATGAAGCACGCTTTTATGGCCAAGATATCGGAATTAAAAAAGATCTGGAAAAAACGTTAATCATTTGCTCAAGTTTCGTGCCCTTAATTAAATAAAAATCGGTTTGCAAAGGAAAACTGAAATGGATATTGAGGCCATCATTGATTTGATTGAGACGTTAAGGGGGGAAAACGGTTGTCCCTGGGACAAGAAGCAAACGCCGCAAACCATTCTGGCGTATCTTCTGGAAGAGACATACGAACTCATGGATGCAGTTGAATCCGGCGATCCGGCGGAAGTCTGTGGGGAACTCGGAGATGTATTGTTTCATATATTTTTTCTTGTCAGTCTTTTCCGGGAGATGGGTCATTTTAATATCAAAGATGTTGTCGATCTAAATGTAAAGAAAATGATTCACCGCCACCCCCATGTTTTTGGCAATGACAACGTCGACAGTGCAGATGAAGTCA
Source organism: uncultured Nitrospinaceae bacterium (assembly GCA_964195835.1). Taxonomy (GTDB): domain Bacteria; phylum Desulfobacterota; class Desulfobacteria; order Desulfobacterales; family UBA11574; genus UBA11574. The sequence goes on from CAXMTB010000171.1 coordinate 2,693, forward strand.
GAAAACGGTGGTATAAAATTAAAATGGAAGAAAAAGACCCTTCTTCGGAGACGTCAATTCTGGACTCTATCCCTTCAAATCTTCCTGCCTTGATGCGTGCTTACAGGATTTCCGACCGGGCAGCCAGAACAGGATTTGACTGGGAAGATATATCCGGTGTTATGAAAAAGGTCGAAGAAGAATGGTCTGAGTTAAAAACAGTGTTGAAAGAACAAAAACAATCTCCGGAAGATCATACCCGGGTAGCGCTGGAATTTGGTGACGTTCTCTTTACACTCGTAAATGTAGCCCGGTTTGCAAACATTCATCCTGAAACCGCGTTGAGAGATTCCACGAAAAAGTTTGAAAGGCGCTTTAGATACATGGAAAAGCGAATTTCAAAGGGACAAAAAGATATACGATCGGTTTCTCAAGAGGATAAGGATGTTTTGTGGGAGCAGGCTAAAGACAGTATGGATTAAGGCAATCTGCCCATACTTCTCACATTTTTTTCATAAAGTGATTCACTCTTTCACCCTATCTTATGGGACCCAAGTCGATTATAATTCTTGCATTGATTCTCTGAATCGCCAATAAAACAAGGATTTCAAAGTCCTATCCACCACTGATGCTCCTGAACTGCGAAGTGTGAAAATAAAAGTTTATCATCATCAGATTGCAAAGGCCTTTTGCTTCAGACCGCATTTCATCCAGCATGGGTTTGATCTTCTCTCTGCAATATGATATTTGAGCCCTAAAATATTTTAAGGAATTCAACCATGAGGCACAAAACAACATTCGATTCTGAAATTGCGTCTATTATTATGGCGGCGGGACGAGGCAGTAGAATGACAGGTTATGCGGGCAATAAAACACTTTTGCCGCTGCTGCCCGGCAATTCTATTTTTGAAGGGACCCATCTAATTTTGCACCATCTGTTGGCGAACTTACCGGACGGCCCAAAAACGCTGATCGTTAATCATTGCAAAGAAGATGTAATTACGGCAACCTCTCATTTGGATATTACCTATTGGGACCAACCGGTTCTTAATGGCACCGGTGGTGCTCTTTTAGCAGCCCGGTCATTTATTGAGACCCAGTCGTGCTCCAAATTTATTATTACCATGGGTGATGTTCCCTTTGTCCAAAATACAACCTATCTGCGGCTTGTTCAGCAACTGGAATCGTTCGACTTTGTCATTCTGGGATTTTGTCCGAGTGACAAAAAGCAATACGGTGTTTTGGAAATCCAAGGCGATCTGGTTCAAAAAATAACCGAATGGAAATACTGGAAGGACTACTCAGCGGAAAAACAGGCGGCATTAACGATATGTAACTCAGGAATTTACGCTGTCAAAAAGAATATCTTAAAAAAGTATCTCCCGGTCATGGCCTCACGGCCCCAGATTGTTCACAAAGTGATAAACGGCGAAACCACCCCCGTAGAGGAATTCTTCATCACCGATCTTGTTGAGTATCTGGTGGATGACGGAAAATCTGTCGGATACATTTTGGCAGAAGATGAGAATGAAACCATGGGCATCGACGATCACGATGCGCTGCTAAAAGCTCAGGCAATATTTAAAGCGAAAGCCAGCGTTTCAACACACTAAATGAACAAAAGATCCTGGAACTCCAAAGTCATAATCCGTTTAACAATTCAACGAATCGACCATTTACTTAAAACGTTGCTTTTTAGTATTGTAATAACAAGGTGCGGATTTTTTTGCCCGAGGCGATTTGTCCCACCGGATGCCGGGTACGGATCTGGTTGAAATTGACAGTCTCATCGAGGCATTGAACCAAATGGCCGGCCAACTTGAAGACCGCCTCAATACGATCGTTCGTCAGAAGAATGAACTGGCGGCCGTGTCTCCGTTGATAGCATCCCTGGGAAAGGAAGCACGTTTTCGTTGCATTTGCCGACGCTCTAATTCGTCCGCGGTGTCATTAGATCCGACACACTTTTGACCCTGAATAAAGCGGTCTTCCCCTCTTTTTTAATCATCCGGATGTGTTGCAGTTTTTTTCTGGCTGTTTTTAAATGAACGGTCATTGTCAAATCGCTCCTTGATTGACGACATATTTTTGCATTGAACTTTTTTCGATAATAGGGTGCCTTTTCACCGGTGGGTTTGATGGTAAAATCTTGGATCTTATCTTCAAAAGCGGTTTCAAAAGCAATGGCCATCATCATTTCATCTAAATTCCAGATCTCTTTTTCCCCCTTGTTTCTGTAGTCGATGTCCACGAAAAATCCCATCTCATGATTAGATCGAAGATCCTGTAGCGGCAGTAGATCCGTTTCGAAACATTTTCGAAATGAAGTGGAAAAAGGCAATCCGATGAGCGGAGATCGAAAGGCCGACTCGAGCATAATGGATTTTGAAGTGTCAAAATCGAGATAGGCGATTTGCTTTGAAGTATTAATGTCAAACACATCGATCAGACAATTTCCTCTCAACGTGAATACCAGATCAACCGAAGCGATTGAATAAACAGAAAACCCCACCTGTCTTAAATCCCGGTAATTAAAAGTATGCCATATGGAGTCGTTCATTTAGGGTTTCAGTATAGAGATCACTTTTTATCATGGCGGCGAATGATTCCGCCACACGACATTGGCGGACAAGAATTCGCCAAAGACATATTTTGTCTGTAAAAAATTTATGTGTTCAAGTCGCCTTGTGTTTTATAAATGTTCCGTTTTGGTATTCTTCAAAGGCCAGTCGCAATTCTTCCTGGGTATTCATCACAATGGGACCGCGCCAGGCAACGGGCTCGTTGATGGGCTTTCCTGAAATTAAAAGAAACCTGACCGGTTTATCTTCCGTGGATACCCGGACAGATTCTCCGTCGTCAAACAGCACCAGCATTTCGTTTTCGATGAAAGGTTCGCCGTTCATGTCAAAATAACTGTCTCCCACCACATCAAAGGTAAAGGGTTTCTTTTCCTGGCAGAAGTATCCTTTTCCATCGATGACATAGGCAAACACCGTATGCCCTTCTTTTGTCGGATGCTCGTATATTGAATTCGCGGGAATAAGGATGTCAAGATATTCCGGATCGATGACAATGTCCTGAACCGGGCCCGGCGTGCCGTTGATCCGGCCGCAGATTATCTTGATCTTGGTTCCGTTTTCCAATTGAAGCTCCGGGATTTGGCTCGATTTTATTTCCTGGTAACGGGGATCCATCATCTTGTGGGATGCCGGTAAATTCGCCCAGAGCTGAAATCCCAACATAATGCCGTCGGGGTCTCCTTTGGGCATCTCCTGGTGAATAATGCCGTTTCCGGCCGTCATCCACTGAACATCCCCGGAGTCGATGATACCCTTGTTCCCCATGCTGTCACCATGTTCAACAGCCCCCTGAAGAACATAGGTGATGGTTTCGATCCCGCGATGGGGATGCCAGGGGAATCCTTTGATGAAATGCTCAGGAATCGTTGAACGAAAATCATCTAAAAGCAAAAAAGGATCAAACAGAGGTGCTTCACTAAACCCGAGTGCCCGTTTAAGATGGACGCCAGCCCCTTCGATGACAGGTTTACTTCGAAACACTTTACGAATATTTCGTGTAGGACTCATTTTTATCCTCCGGTCATTGACATTAAATAGGATCTCAAATTCATCTGCCTGTTTTTCAGACCGAATTTTTTGCGCAGGTTTTTTCGATGAAAATTGACGGTGGTTTCGGAAATGGCCAGTATATCTGCAATTTCCTTGCTGCTCTTTCCGTCTTTGATCAAGGCGACCACTTTTATTTCCTGGGGGGTCAGAATAATTTGGGCATCTAACGCATCCTCTCCTGTGGCGGCATTGCAGACCTCCAGGTAGTTCATTCCCCTGAAGTCAAAGTCTTTTGGCATGCCGTTTTTAACCGAATAGGCTTTCCATGCACGATTGTTCTCAAGGATGACGCCGTTTTCATCCAGAATGGCAATATGTGCTGATAG
>CAXMTB010000172.1:0-6627 GCA_964195835.1 uncultured Nitrospinaceae bacterium
ATGCAGTGCGGTTTATACCAAACGGATCATACACGCTTTTAAGCCGTTTCACATTGCACTTTACCCCATGATATTTTCAGTCCCTTTCTTTTTTCTCGAGGGGTTTCTTTGGGACCCGGTTATGATCGCCCATATTGACGGCAATGTTTTGTGCGCGCTGTTGTATCAAGGGCTTGTGACAGCTTCTTTCTGTTTCGTCGCCTGGATTACCTTGCTCCAAAAGTACGGCGCCGTAGCGCTTCATTCTTTTATTTTCATCATGCCGGTTTCGGGTGTCGTCCTGGGAGGTCTAATGCTGGGAGAACCCATAACCGCCAATATTCTTATTGCCTTGCTGTTGATTGTGTCAGGCATCCTGTTGATTCACTTCAAGCAAAAAAAGGCCGTGCCGTTGTTTCCTATCGGAAGGAACTTATAACCCGAACGTCTCATGAAAAACATCAAAAAAAGATTGGAACAACTTGCGAGCCGCGAGACGGCAGAAATCCTGCAAAAATTTTTCAAGACCGGACCCGATGAATATGGTGAGGGTGATATTTTCATCGGTATCAGAGTTCCCGATCTCAGGAAGCTGGCCAAAGAGTTTCAAGATATAGCCACGTCGGAAGTCAGAGCGTTCCTCGCGTCTTCAATCCACGAGGAAAGATTTCTTGCACTTCTGATTCTGGTTCGCAACTATGGGCGTGGCGATGAAATCACAAAAAAGAAAATATACGATCTATATCTTGAAAACACGCCTTTCATAAACAGTTGGGATCTGGTCGACGGGTCCGCCCATCATATTGTCGGCGCCTTCCTTATGGGAAAAAACAAGGCACCCCTTTACAGACTCGCAAAATCTGAAAATTTGTGGGAGCGGCGGATTGCGATCATATCAACGTTTCAATTTATCAAGCACGATCAATACCAAGAAACCCTGGAAATTGCAAAAATCCTGCTGACAGACCCGGAGGACTTGATTCATAAGGCCGTGGGGTGGATGCTCCGGGAGATCGGCAAAAGGGATGGGGTCGCCGAGGAGACATTTTTGAAAAAACATTATATAAAAATGCCCCGCACCATGTTGCGTTATGCCATTGAAAAATTTCCCGAGCCAAAAAGACAACGATATTTAAAAGGAAACATCTGACACCCGCTTAAATCCAAAAAATAAAGCCCGAACAAAATCAAGAAAATTAGTTGATATCCAGCGCTTAAAAATGTATAAATTAATAACCTTCAGCGTTAAAGGACTTAATATGTAAAAGGAGGGTGCTATGCCTACATACGAATTCATTTGTGAAGAATGTAAAAAGCCCTTTACACTGATCATGAAAATTTCGGAATATGAAAAGAAAAAGTTTCAATGTCCGAAATGTAAAAGCCGTAAAGTTAAACAGCAGATCACTTCTTTTCAAACGATAACCTCCAGCAAAAGTTAACGCAAAGTTTCAATTTAATCGATGTTTTAGGTAGGTAAAACGTCTTTGGGTTTTATCGTTATGGACGCCCATGGCAAAGGCTTTCCGGGTGCCGACCATTACCACCAAATTTCGACCTCTTGTCACGGCCGTATAGATCAGGTTTCGCTGCAGAAGGATATAATGCTGGGTTAGCACAGGGATCACCACGGCCGGATATTCCGACCCCTGGGACTTGTGCACGGAAATGGCATAGGCCAGAACCAATTCATCCAGATCGGAAAACTCGTAAATAACATCCCGTCCGTCAAAGGTTACCGCAATCTCATAATCATCCTGTCGTATGTCGGCAATCCTGCCGATGTCGCCGTTGAAGACGTCTTTGTCATAATTGTTCCTGATCTGCATGACTTTATCGTTGACTTTGAAATTTCGATTTCCCCGTGTGATCATCTCACAAGAAGGGTTAAGGCTTTCTTGGAGGGCCATATTGAGGTTCCCGGATCCTACGACGCCCTTGTGCATGGGTGTCAGCACCTGAATGTCGTCCACCGGATCCAATTCGAAACGTCGGGGGATGCGTGTCTTTGTCAGTTCCAGTATAATTGCCAGAACCTTTTCCGGATCTTCCTGCTCGATAAAATAAAAATCATTGCCCGGTTCATGGTTTTCAAATGCCGGAAGAATTCCGCTATTGATTTTGTGGGCATTGACAATGATCCGGCTTTCTTGGGCCTGACGGAAGATTTCGTTCAGTTCCACCACCGGAATCGTGCCGGAGGCGATAATATCATTGAGAACATTCCCGGCCCCAACCGACGGCAGTTGGTTGACATCGCCCACAAGGACAACTGTGGCAATGGTTGGAATCGCTTTTAACAAATGGTGCATCAGTATGGTATCGATCATGGAGACTTCGTCCAGGATGAGCAAATCACAGTTAAGCGGTTTTTCCTCATTTTTTTGAAACCCTCCTTGAGCAAAACTATATTCCAACAGACGATGGATGGTCTTGGCCTCATGCCCCGAGGTTTCGCTCATCCGTTTTGCGGCTCTGCCCGTAGGCGCCGCCAGAAGCGCCCTCACGCCGAGCCTGGAAAAAATTTTTAATATCGCATTGATAATTGTGGTTTTTCCGGTGCCCGGTCCGCCGGTAATGACCATAATCTTGTTTTCCAGCGCGCATCGTATCGCCTGGGCCTGATTTTCTGCCAGGGTAATGTCGAGTTGTCCCTGGACCCAACGGAGTGCGTTTTCGCCGGTGAGGTTCCGGATGGATTTTGGAGCGGTTGACAGCGTCTTTAATCGCTGGGCGATGCTGGTTTCACAGAGATGAAACTTGGCCAGATACACGCCTTTGTTGTTGGCTTTAAATTCGTAGATGCTTTCATTGATATCTTCAATAATTATCCTTTTATCCATGGCAAGGCTGCCGAGGGCCTCAACCACAACATTCTTTTCAACACCGAGAATTTCCCGGCTCTTTTTCACCAGAGATTCATACGGATAAAAAACATGGCCCTCGTCGGAAAGGTGGTCGAGAACATAAATTATACCGGCTTCAACCCGTAAAGGTGAAGTTTTTGGGACCCCGAGCTTTTCGGCAATACCATCGGCAATCACAAACCCGATTCCAAAAATATCCGTTGCCAGGCGGTAGGGGTTTTCTTTTACCACGGCAACGGAACGATTCCCATACTGCTTAAATATTTTTGTGGCATATCCGGAACTGACCCCGTAGGATTGCAAAAACAGCATGACATTGCGAATCTCTTTTTGTTCGTCCCATGCCTGTTGAATCATGGTGATGCGTTTCTCGCCGATACCTTCGACCAGGGTCAGTTTTTCGATGTCGTTTCCGATGACATCCAGAGTTTTTTCTCCGAATTTTTTGACAATTCGGCCGGCTATTTTAGGGCCAAGCCCTTTGATAAGACCGGATCCCAGATATCTTTCAATCCCAAAAACGGTTGCCGGAACCGTTGTTTCGTATTCCATCACCTTAAACTGCTCACCGAACTTGGGATGATGGACCCATTCACCTTTCAAGTTCAGCGTTTCGCCGGGGGCCGGTGACATCAAATACCCCACTACGGTGACCAAGTCCTGCCGCCCGCAAACCTTAACCCTGGCAATGGTATAACTGTTTTCCTCGTTGGTGAAAGTAATTCTCTCAATTTGTCCTGAAAGCTCTGTGAGCATCCTATTCCTTTTTTACACCCAGTCCGGCAATTTTATTTCGGATGTCGCGGTTCGGCTGGGGATAAAACACTTGATGTCGATGACCGGAGAGCCGTCGAGGGCATCGATCGTTTCGATAAAAATGGTGGTATCCTTTATGGACAGTATTTTACAAATGGATATGGCAATCAGATTGGGCCTTACTGGAGAATGGGTCGCAAATACACCCCTTAAGGGATTGTTTTTATCTTTCCTCGGATGAACCTGCAGGGTGCTTCTTCGGTCAGGGGTATCGTTTTCGTGAAACCAGTAACAAACGGTGATGTGGGAAAAATCATCCAAGCCCAACAGCGCGTCGCCATATTTTTCAAAAATTTCAATCCAGACATCCCCATTCTGTTTTCTTATGACGCCCACCGGGAAAATATCGAACCGGTCGTTCATTTTCATTCTCCTTTTTGCCCCCATTCAATCAAGTCTTTGGGATTTTATCAAATTTAACAGGACACAGATTTTTCGTCAGAATCAACGATTGATCTTTTATCCCATTGCTGGTAGATATGTCGAGTCTTTTACCTTAACCTGATTTAACGGTGAAAAATTTTGCCTCGTATTCGGGCGTTAATAAATGACAGTATGTTTTTTCAAAAGGATGATGACATGAAATTCTTTATCGCAGAGCAAAATATTGGCGGCGATGCCACCAAGGAGCAGGCTGAAAAATTGATCGAGTTGCTGAAAAAAAAAGGCTGGGATGTCGAATACGGAATTAAAAGAAATGTGGCAGCCGACGTTTCTGAATTTGGGCAAGAGGATAGTATTCAAGACGCCTTTGCAAATGATTTTATGCTCTGTTTGTCTGAAATTGAAGGAATAGAGTAAAACACGCTATCGACCTTGTTCAGATCGACTTAAAAACTTGCCCACCAGCATGGCAACCAGCATCGTCAAATATAGCTGGCCCATAACGGCAATGAGGATGGTAACAGATTTGGCAAAAGATGAAACCGGTGTGATATCCCCATATCCGAGCGTTGTCATGGTAACAAAGCTGAAGTAGAGGTAATCGTGAAATCCCTGGGCAGCGCTCCCCGCAAAATTAATCGCTCCGCCGTCCAGATGTAAAAAAAATTCCTGCAGTATTTCCGACATGGCCAGCAGAACAGCTCCCAATACGCCGATAAGCAGATAGCCGTTGATTGAATTGATTAAAATGGTAAGCGTGACATTTTTATGTCTGGCCACATGCCGGATCATGAACACCGTAATAAACACGTTAAAACAAAAAAATGAAAAAAAAGCGGCTAATTTCATCCCGTCATTGACAATAAAAACCTCCAGCCAGGTTAATAATATTGTAACTGCTCCAGAGGAGATCAGGATGTTTCGTGTTTTTTTTGAAAAATGGAGTGAAAAAATACCTGAAAAAATTATGGCTGAAAAAATTATGTCTTTAATGATCACTCTATGAACCGACAACATTGGATAGAAAAGGACGGTTATCAATAAACAAATTAAAAGAATAACATTATTTCTGGTAAGTTTATTGGGTGTCATAATATATTATTGAAGCTCTCTGAAGCCCCCGTCCTCATTAATAATACTTTTATTATATGAATATCATTCACGTTTTTGTTTGTAAACCCTGATTTTTCGCCCCTTCGATTTTTCACGGAAAGGTTCAAACTTCCCCAGCGAATTATGGCGCTTTTCTATCTTCGGTCAACCTGGCGTTTACGATCTTTTCAGTGATGTGCATCGTGGGCATCTATTTTTCCTTTACCCGGGGGTCCTTGCGGAATGAGCAATAGAAGAAATATTAAATTATATGTCGACAGACGGAAATAATTGACGTGTGTCGAAAATGGTATTTAATTGATCAATCGGCGGCAAGGTATCTGAATGTAAATTGTTATTTTGAATGATTCAGAATTGTTAAAAATCCCAAAAGTGGAAAGTGAATAAATTTTGAGATATCGCTCTCGTATCTATGCGTGAGTGAAAATGGATACTTGCAAGGTATCACAGGTTTGATTTCGATTATGAATCTTTAATTTTCGGAATTTGAAAGTGTAGGCATAAAAGTGAGCACAGGTCTACTGATCCGACCTAAAAGGACGCATACAATATGTATGGATTAAGGGGAAACGCCGCTTGCGCAGCAAATTGTCTCTCTGACCTGTCCGCGCCAAAATTCGTCACCCACCGACAACTTCGATCTTAATTATAAAATCTATTGCATTTAATAGGATCAAATATGATAAGATGTATACTGGTGTTGGTCAAATAGATTAGAAGAACTTTAAAATTTCAAGTTAATAACAGAGGAGAAAATATATGGCCGTAATCACCATCACGAGAGAAATGGCTACAGGCGGCAGGAAACTGGGACGGCTACTTGCAAGGAGACTCGACTATCAATATGTTGACAAATCTCTTTTTCAAAATATTGCCGAAGATCTGAATGTCTCGGAAAGAACATTGGAATCTTTTGAAAAGAGTAGAGGATATCACATATCCAACACTTTCGCCAAGGCTTTCAGCACATCCTACATAGAGCGAATTGTGGGATACGATAAAAGCGTAGTAGAAGAGGAAGAATATCAGAAAAGCCTGGGAAACCTTATCTTGGAAACAGTCCGAAAAAACAATGTTGTAATTATTGGACGAGCAGCATACTTTTTCTTAAAAGATATGAAAAATTGCTATCATATTCGTTTGGTTGCACCAATGGATTGGCGAAAAAAATATGCTTTGGAAAACTATAAAATACGCCCGGATCGCGTCCAGAAGTTTATAGAAAAAAGAGATAGAAATCTGCATTGGTTCCGCCGATCAATTTGCGGAGCGGGATTTGACGACTCGCTTTCGTTTCACTTAACGTTGAACATGAGCCGAACCCCCATTGAAAAAGCGGTTGAGCTTATCATGTCCGCAACAAATCTTTCCGGTTAGCCATTTATCAGCTTACATATAAGTTCCTCAGCTTTATCGATACTCAGCAAACTCATGTTCAAAACAAGATTATAAAGCTTTGGATCATCAT
>CAXMTB010000173.1:0-6616 GCA_964195835.1 uncultured Nitrospinaceae bacterium
ACGGTAGAGGCCGGCATCGTCAAGCTGGTTGCCGATATCAGCAAGAAGTTCGGCACATCTCAGATCTATATTTCCCATAACCTCGGGCTGATTTTAGAGACCTGTGACCGTGTTTTTGTGATGTATTCAGGTGAAGTTGTAGAAGAAGGAACCATTGACTCGCTTTTTACCTGGCCAAAGCACCCTTACACCCACGGCCTTTTTGCCTGTATCCCGTTGCCGACGGCGGATAAAAATGCGGCACCGCTGAAACCGATTCGGGGTCAGCTCCCGTTGCCGTTTGAGCGCCCCCGGGGTTGTTATTACCATCCGCGCTGTGATCATTTCAAGCCGGGGCTGTGTGATCTTGAGCGTTTCAAAATGGTACATGTTGAAGATAGTGCGGCCGACCATCGCGTACGCTGTTTGCGCTATAAAGAAATTGACCATCGTCGCGAGGTGACGGGCGGTGAGGCCAAAGAGGCGATCGACCTTGGCAAACGGGTCCTCAATGTAAATGGCTTGAAGAAGTACTACGAGGTTCGTGACAGCTCACTGCGGGCTTTATTTGCCGGTAAAAGAATTCGTCAAGTAAAAGCTAATGAGGAGTTGAACTTTACTGCCAGGAAGGGTGAAACTGTAGCGATTGTTGGTGAATCCGGTTGTGGTAAATCAACCTTTGCCAAAGTGCTGATGGGTTTGGAGACAGGTACTGCGGGCGAGGTGCGTCACAACGGCAAAGAAATTTCGGAAGTGGCAGTCAGAGACCGCAGCGCCAAACAGATTAGCTCACTGCAGATGGTATTTCAAAATCCGTTTGACACCTTGAATCCAAGCCATAGTATTGGCGGTCAGATATCACGCGTTATCAAGAAATTCGGGGCGGAAACTGATAAGCAGAAAATATTCGATCGGGTAATGAACCTTCTGGATACTGTCAAACTGCCAAGGGATTTTTATTTTAGAAAACCGAGGCAGCTGTCGGGCGGACAGAAGCAGCGTATCGGTATCGCCCGGGCATTTGCCGGAAACCCGAGTATGGTAATTGCAGATGAGCCGGTTTCTGCACTGGATGTCTCTGTCGCGGCGGCGGTGACAGAGCTGCTGATGGATATTCAGCGCGAACATAAAACCACGCTGCTTTTCATAAGCCATGATCTGAGCGTGGTGCGTTACCTGTCGGATCGCATTGTCGTCATGTATCTCGGGCATATTATTGAAAGGGGAACCACGGAGGAAATCTTCGCCCCACCCTATCACCCCTATACGGAGGCGCTGTTATCAGCCGTACCGATCGCCGACCCTGAAGTGACCAAGCGTGAAATTGTGCTGGAAGGAAATCTGCCAAGCGCAATGAAACCTCCCAAGGGTTGCCCGTTTTGTACCCGCTGCCACCGGCGCATTGGTGATATCTGTGATAATGATCTGCCGCCGGAGCAGACCGTGGTAGGTCGGCACATCATCAAGTGTCACATACCCCTTGAAGAACTGCGCCGGGTGTTGCCGGTCATCACGGTACCGGATGTATCAGAGCGTCTCCACGTCGAGCAGAGGGAATAAGGCGGGCAAGTGATTTTAAACAAAAATCCTCATTTTCGGGTTTGAAGGCTCTATAGCAAGCAGATCCTATAATCGAATCCACTGACCCACTGTGTCTACTGCTCGACCGCTGCCAAAGTGCTCTATGAAGATTTTGAAATAATATAGCTCTTCCTTGCTCCGTATTATGGGGAAACTTTTTTGAGCTTCCAGTAGTTCCTCATCATTAATGGTCTCTTTAAAATATTTGGGAAGAACATCGGCCGAGCCGGATCCTTGGGAGAATTCCTGTTTCAGCCGCCATACGATCTCTTCGGGAAGCACGTTTTCAAAAGCCTTTCTGAAGATCCATTTTTCGATTTTCTGGTCGCCCTCCGGTCTCTGCTTATATTCGGGTGGCAGGGCCATGGCATAGTTGAGCAACTCTCCGGATATCAGTGGCGCCACTACCCGGACAGAGTTACACAGGTTCATGCGGTCCAGGCGCAAGGAGGCGTTGTTGTGCAGAAAACCGATGCATTCCATTTGCCGGGCGAACAATTCTTCGGCCGGAAATTCCTTGAGATACATGTACCCGCAAAAAACCTCGTCACCGCCTTCTCCGGAAAGCAGGACTTCGATCCCTTTTTCTTTGGCATATTGGGAGATGAGGTAATTTGACACGGAGCTTCTCACCAAAGATGGATCAAAGTTCTCCAGGCACCGGATCACTTCGGGCAGCACAGCCAGGATTTGGTCAAGATCCACAATCAGTTCATGGTGGTTGGAGTCGATATGAGCGGCCATCAAACGGGCGCATTTAATGTCTTCACTTTCTCCTACGCCCAAGGCAAATGTCTTTAAACGCTGCTCATTTCCGAATTTTTCCCTGTAAGCGGCACTCGCCAGCCAGACAATGACACTGCTGTCTATGCCGCCGCTGAGCAAACTGCCGGTAGGTACGTTGAAGTCAATACGATTATGAAAGCTGCGCTGGATAATATCTCTGATCGTTGCCGTTATTTCGTCAAGGTCGTCCTCAAGGATTGCCGGCGGACTTTGGGGCAGTTCGGCAAACCGGGTCAGCGTACTCGAACCGTCCATATAATGTCCCGGCGGAAATTCGTAGACATCGTCGGTGATCTCTACCAGGCTCTTCAATTCGGAAGCAAAATAAAGCCTTTTATTTTTACGACCGTAAAACAGGGTCTTGATGCCTAAGAGGTCTCTGGCGGCAAAAAGGTTTTCGCCGTCGGATATCACGAAAGCAAAGACGGCATCATTTAAATGCGAAAACATGGATTTGCCGTGGTTTTGGTAAAGTTGTAGCAGCAGGCGCTCCTCCCGGAAAGAACCGTCCGGTATTCCATAAACCGGAGATAATTCCTGCCAGTTTCCCATCTGACCGTCGTAACAAATTCTTAATTCCGGATACTTTGCGTTAAAGGCCGGCACCTGTGTATCGCCCCCAGCTAAAACGACATCCGGGTTTCCGGGAATGTCGCCGATCAGATAGTTCTGCGCCATTGCGATCCGTTTATCTTCGAATATCCCTGATAAATACGGACCGCGATGTTTGATTAAACGAAACATCGATTCAAGTTCCAGACGGTCTTTTTTATTATAGACGACAGCAAAACCACTCATTCAACGCTTCCTTTCTTTTATTTAGTCCTGAAAAACCTGGTCCTCTGGGCCAGAATTCTTTACTTTCTAATTTCAAAAATTCCGACGAGTCCGTGCCCCATCCCCGTTCCGGGTTGAAGCTCCATTTCAAGCTTTCGCAGGGCAAAGCCGAGGACGGATTCGATCAGATTGGCGCGCACATCGCCCCACTTTAACCAGCCCACGCCCTCGATGACCCTGCGCATGGTTTCCATGGCCTCCTGAAGCGGTTTGGGGTAAGAGGGAAGAATATCCGGGATACATTCCAGCTTGCCGGCGTCGCAATCGTAGTCGCCCAGAAGACTCATGGTGTATTTGACCAGGGCATTGCTGGACATGAAAAACGATTCAAAGAAGTTGTTGAGGTGCTCAAATCCCGGCCGGGGGACGTAATCGACTAATAAGTTCTCTAAATCCGTCCGCACGTAAGTTTCAAAAAGGGCGTTGACCGGGCCGCGAAGCTTGGGGCAGTTCTTGTTGTAATCCCCCGTGTCCAGGTGGCGGCCGATGAATATGGAGCGATCAAAATACACCAGCGGTTTGATTTCGACACCGGCCTGCTGAGAGGCCTTTTTTATGATATTTTCGATTTCCTGCCGGCAGACAAGCTTGAGCGGAAAAGCGGCCACATCGGCCGTGGCTCTCTCCTCTTCGGGATAGATATAGGATATGCGGTAGTCCATGAAGTACTCCTGATCGGCCGGGTGGTGCCACAGATCCTGCCATTCAAAGGTGTAACGACCGAGCCAGTCTCCCATAAAAAGGGCCTGTTCAGGCGCGTGCCTGCAGATGTCGGCGATGATTTTAATGCACTGCTCACTGTTAAAGTGTGAAAGGGTCCCGAAAGAAGAAAAATATAAATCGAACGGCGGTTCTTCACCCAAAATTCCAGGAATCATACCCTGGGAAATATCTGCCGTTTCAAATCGTAATTTGGGTTTGTCACCATAGTATTCTAAAGCCTGCTGAATCAAATTTTCGTTGAGATCAATGCCGACATATTCCTTTAACACGTCGTCGGTGACGGCGTTGACAATGTAATCGTGGATGCCCGGGTGCTTGGTGGTAACCCCCATAATCAGGTCATACCCGTCCCCGCTGCCGCAGCCCACATCCAGTATGCGTATACGTTCCAATCGCTTTTTCTTGCGCGCCACCAGATCGTTGAGGGCGGGGCGTAAAAAGATGGCGGTCACCTGATCTTCCCAAAATCTTCTGACATTGTCATATTTCCCCAGCAGGCCGGTGGCCTTGTCGTACTTTCCGGTTTGAAATGCCTGGGTATATGCTTTTTTCTCTGACATCCTTGTTCTCCTTGAAGATAACCGTTCAAGCGGCCGTGATTTTTAAGAGGTCAATGGCCTGAAACGCATCTTTGCAATAGGCATCCGCACCGATCTCTCGCGCAAATTCGATGGATGTGGGGGCACCGCCGATAAGAATCTTGACGCGGTCACGAATCCCTTCTTCTTTCAGTTTTTGAACAACCTCACCCATAACGCGCATGGTGGTGGTCAACAACGCTGAAAGGCCCAGAAAAGATGCCTGGTTTTCCTTGACCGCCGCCGTGATCCGGTCCACAGAGACATCCGTACCCAGATCAATGACCTGGTATCCCGCTCCCTTGAGCATGATGGCTACGATATTTTTGCCAATGTCATGAAGATCACCTTCTACAGTGGCAATTACAAACTTGCCCTTGCTCTCAACGCCCGCCTTGATCAAATGCGGCGCCAATAAATCCATGGCAACTCCCACACATTCGGCAGAAGCCAGCATGTCCGGAATCAAATATTCTTTTTTTTCAAATTTTTCACCCACGGTTTCCATGGATTCGGTTAATGATTCCATCAATATCTTTTTGGGGTCTATATTTTGATTCAACGCTTCGGTGACCAGCTCTGTCACCGCCGGCTGGCCTTCCAGGCCCGGTTCAAAGCCGTCATCTTCAGCTTCCACTCTTCCCTGGATAACATTGAATGCAATCTTTTCAAGAAGTTCGCTGGTATTCATTAATCATTCCTCCCCATTCGTTGTCTGATTATGTTGTTTTTAGACCCGGCAGAAGGCCCGGGATCTTATTATATATGTCATTCACCACATCCGAATCCAGGTGAGGGGCCGGCTTGGCTTCCAGACGAGCCATGTACTCAAGTGCGTTTTCAATGACGTTGTCTTTCTTATCTTTGGTTTCGAACTGATAAGGGCTGGATATATCCCCGCTGTGCATGGCCTTGCGAGCGTGACGGGCAAAAAGCCGGTGGCTGGAGGCCATCACTTTTTTTATCATTTTGACGGCATCATCGGTATCTTGCACAGAAACCTTGGGCGCCCGAAGACAATGTTTGATTTTCCCGACCTGTTCATTGTCAAGCACAGCCTGCAGCGGGCAGAAACAGTTGGTGCGGTCCAAAAGACCAAAGGCATAGTGAATATATTGCGCGCCGCTGGTTGCCATGTAAAGATGGGTAAACAGTTTCTCAAACATGGCCTGCATGCCCGGCACTTTGGCATCGCCTACGCCGGCAGTGGAATAGCATGGGACTTTATAATAGCGCGCCATCTGAACGCAGTCGATATTATACTGGTTGAATTCAGGGCAGCCGTAAAGGTCATGCAGATCATCCAGCCGAGCCCGAACCGGAACGCTGCCATAAAGAACCGGCGCACCTTCTCTGATGAGTTGCGTCAGCGTAATCCCGGCCAGAATCTCGGCGTTGATCTGGGCGACCATGCCGGCCTCCTGGATGGGTGCTGACGATCCTCCCTGGGGCGAAGAAGAAATGACAAGGGGCAGTCCTGATTCGACAATGGCAAAAACCTTTTCAGCGGTGTCATCCACAATTTGAAGCGGGCTTTTAAAGACACAGGCGATAAAAGAAATGATGGGATTTTCTCTTAGCTCCGTTTCGCCCCCTGCTATAATTTCCGCCATGGTTACAACATCTTTGAAACGTGCCAGGCTGGTCAAGCCGGCCTGCACATGTTTGGTGATATTGTTAAGGCTGGCAAAGAATTTATTAACATCATGGTTGTCGGAGGTAATCCCGGGGTCCTGGATGTTCAGCGGCCGGATAAAGAAATCCAGATGCTCGAGTTGTTCACAGAGCTTGGCCGCGCGGCTCAGCAAGGCCGTGCTGCCTCTGATCTCTGTGTAGCGAGGCACTTTTGTTTTGAGGGTGCTGTCTTTTTCACTGACAAAATCTTCCAATTCGGTTTCGAGCCATATATTGGCTTCCGATCCTGTTCCAAAATAAACCCTGGGAACTTCAGTGTCGAGAAGCAGGCGATTTTCCGGTTTGCGGGCGCCTAAAACAAGGCGTGAGGGAGCCTTGGCTACGGCTTCTTTAATAAGTCCGCCCGGAAAGCTTACCCGCCAGCATCTGGCACCCGAGGAATCCTCTTCTCGAACTTTAGCGCCATGCTCTTTGAAAAGCCGGGCCGCCCGCTCGCT
>CAXMTB010000174.1:0-6321 GCA_964195835.1 uncultured Nitrospinaceae bacterium
GTTAGATTTTGAAAATCCCGGTTTTTACATGGCGTTAACTGTAAGTTTTTAATATGATTTTAGCCTGATAATCTGATAGAGGACTTATAAGCCCGTAGGTGAAGTAATGAAAACAAATAACGCCATACGTGAAAACAAGATGAGAAAAGACATCATCGATTACCTTATTGGCTTTCCATTATTTGATGCTCTCAAGGGAAACCAACTAAATATTGTTGCAGACCATATGAATTATTATGCGATCGATAAGGGTGAAATCCTTTTTAAAGAAGGGGATAAAGGAGATTATATCTGCTTTGTATTGGATGGCGTAATAGATGTTCTTAAAAAATCTGTAACTGGAGACAGTATCGTAATTTCCGTTTTACCGAAGGGGCGTTCTTTTGGTGAAATGTCAATTCTTGATAACTTCCCTAGATCGGCGACGGCAAAAGCCCGTATAAAATCCTCCTTTCTCACATTAACCCAGATGAATTTCGATACGATACTTAAAGACTATCCTCAAATCGGCATAACAATTCTTAAAGGAATATCAAGGACACTCAGTCAAAATCTGCGTCAGACATCCTCTAGACTTGCTGATTATATATTACCGATTGCATGATCTAAAACGAAAAAAGGGGAGTTTTTAAAAGGATTAATTATTTCCCCTCACCGTGTCCCTCTCCCCAAAGGGAGAGGGACTCTTGATGACCCCACCTCATAAATGGATGGGTCATTAGGAATCATAATAAGGATTTTGCTTTTTTTCTAATCTAATCTTTCTTCTTAAAGAGTTTTTTCCTTCCAATTCCTGCAAGACCTACCAGGCCAGCGCCAAGCAGTATAAGCGTAGCGGGCTCAGGGACCGGAGAGGTTTCAAGATTATCTGTTTGTGCTACTTGCGTGGCAGTACTTGAGCCTGAAGAAAAGCTTGTTGTGCTAAAGGTTGACGGATCATCAGACGAAGGACAGCCTACAATTCCAAAAAACATAATTACAACACATAAAACCATAAATAATTTCTTCATCTTTTTCCTCCTTTCTTAATAAAATGCAAATATAATAAGTTAACGTCTTTAGTTTTGACTATCATTGTTACGCCATCTCCGAGAAAATAGTAACAATTACCATGTTTTTCATATGCAAATGAGAAATCTGGTATTATTGGTTTTGCTTTATCTTAGGTAATGACAAAGCAAATCTCATACCAAAAAACCAAAAAAATATTCGATTCTATTATTTCAGTCGGTTAGATTAATTGTGAAAAAAATCGAAATCACAAATTGTGAAAAAAATGTAATAAATTCTATCTGCCTTATACCGGATTGTGGCATTTTTTACATAATTTATTGATAGGATAGAGATCTGAGATTAAGGCATACCTTACTCTTGCCCATCCAGAATAGTTAGACGAAGTGAGCTCCGGTGACCTTGACTGTGTTCTTGTGCTAAACACAGGCAAAAAGTGAGACCGACATCGTAGGGAACGAAATATGTAGCAGATAGGTCTTCTATGGAGGGATGCTGGAACATTTTACTTTCTTCAACTATTTCTCCACTGCCCTTTCCAACAAATACTTGAGGGCTTTGCCCTTTTTACATTCTTCGGTAGCTCTCGAAGACATGTTTCATCTTCTCGGACAATAGCACAGCGCTTTGGGTTATGAAGCTCTTTACAACTGTCGTGATTATACAAAGGGCATTCTGGATATTTTTTAGACATGTTTTTATAGCCCTGTCACTATTCGAAACGCTCAGTTTGGGTCATAGATAGGCGGCCCGAAAGTCAACCCTCCAGATTGTTGTCTTTATGGTTTTAAAAGATGAGTCTGCCCTGTTCGGAAAGCATCAAGAAAAAGTTTTCCTTTCAACATTAATTTCCCAAACCTGCCTTTCTTTCTGTCCATTATGATGTCAAAAAGTTCTTCACGTGTTTGTGGGGGTATTACTTCGATCGGCTTTTTCAAAAGAGATATGGATTCAGTAGGGCAGTTAGAGACACAAACGCCGCATCCAAGACATCGGTTCATGTTTACAACAGCGTACGGTTCTTTTTCAGAAACGCTCACCGCACAAACCTGGCAGCTTTTTTCACAGTTACCGCATCCTTCACATGTATTTTTATTCACTACAGCATAAAAATTTGTGGCCCAAAAGTCCAATGGTTTTGGGAGGATCTTGTGAAGTTCCAACATCCCACAGCAGCACCCGCAGCACGAGCAGATGAACTCAGCTTTTTTTGTATTTGAGGGCTGAAGGACTAATCCCTGCTCCTGATTCTTTCCTATAATCGACATCGTCTCATCTCTGGTGATCTTCCTGCCGATCCCGTTTTCCAGAGCCATCTGAGCCATGCTACCTATAGCAAGACAGGTTTCTTTTCGATCCGTAACCTTACAAGGCTCATCTTCTATTGATTTTTTTTTTCGGCAAATGCATTCGAAGATGGCAAAAGGACCTTCAGCCTGTTCTATCAGCGTCGTTAGTTCATCAAAAGTGCTTACATTATGTTGTGGGTGAATGCTCTTGGCCACTGGTATGGTACGCATCTGTGGGAGTTCTGTACTTAGAAATTCGATACCAAAATTCATATCTGAAGTATAATCATTGAAATCCTTTATAAATTGAGGAGTCAGTCGTTCATTTTGAAATTCGTACATCCCCACAACAAGGGGTGCATTGCAATAATGCTTTTTGCCATTCTTTATTTTGGACTCAATTCCGCCCTTTTTCTGGATACGATCAAGAATCTTTTTCAGTTCTTCAGGTGATCCGACCAAATGCCCGACCCTTCCAAAAATTATTTTAAGCGGCTCAAACTTGTAGCTTAAAAAAGAGCCAATCTCAGCCTCTTCATGTGTAAAAATGTGTTTCAGTATTTTTATCTCAACGCCTGACTTAGTAGCTGGAAACCCGACAGCTTGATTATTTAAGTGTTTTTGTAATTTGATATAAACGTTATCATTTTTTTCCACACTGCCCTCCTTCATAATAAGAGTTACAGGTTAGATCATGATGCTTCATCCGAAGAGACAGGCTTCAAGCGGACCATGGAACAAAATACTCCGGCTACGCAAAGGTAGCAGAAGATCATCATGCAAAGATGCATACTGGCGAGAAAAGAAAACTGTGTTTCCGCATTCACCGGCTGGTGGTCCCCCATGATATGTTTGAACACCAGGGTGATGATGGTCATGCTGCACAGCATCCCCATGGTCCGCATGGTGGCCAGAAAACTGGATGCGATACCATAGCTTTTGGGAGGAACACTGCCCATCACCGTGATGGTATTGGGTGATGAAAAAAGACCGAATCCTACGCCCATCAAGGCCAACATCCCCATAATCACAGGCATGGGTGTACCGGCATGAACCTGGGAAGCCAGACCAAGGCTCAGGGTACACAAGGCCATGCCTGCAGTGGCCAGACCCGCAGGCGAAACCCGGTCTGCCAGCCTTCCAAAAAACGGAGAAAGAGCAGTCTGAAACACGGGCTGGATAATCAGAATCCATCCTGCCCATTGGGGAGAATACCCCCTGACCACAATCAAATACAAACTGAAGAAAAAACCGATGCCAAAAGACGCGGCGTAATTGATCAAGGTGGCCAGGTTACTGAAGGCGAAAACCCGGTTACGGATGACCAGACCCACATCCAGAATCGGAGATGAACACCGGTATTCAAAGGCGAGAAAGATCAGAAATCCTAAGACTCCTGATGCCATGAACACCAGATAAATGCCACCCTCTTTCTGGTTGATGGTGCCGTAAATCAGAAAGAATAAAGAGATAATGTAAAGAAGGGTTCCCACAAAATCAAAACGCTCACCTCTTGCATCAGCCCATTCACCCTTAAGTTTTAAAACAGTGAGAGAAAGACAGAAAAGCTCGACCATAACCCCCAGATAAAAGATCCAGCGCCATCCCAGATTGGTGACCATAAATCCGGAAAGAACCGGACCCAGAGACAGCCCCAAGTAGACGGAACCCACAATGATCCCCATGGCCCGCCCCCGGTTGGCCGCTGGAAAGACCGAGGAAAGGATGGCCACACTGGTTCCTGAGATCATGGCCCCGCCACACCCTTGAAAAAACCGGAACGCAATAAAACTTTCGATGGTAAAAGCGAGTGATAGCAAAACGGTTCCCGCAGTGAACACGAGAATGCCGATCGTGAAGATTCTTTTCCTTCCGTAAATATCACCCAGCCGTCCTGCCGGAATCAAAAAAAGGGAAAAGGCGAAGATATATACGGTTTCCACAAGTCCAAGCTGAACCGCACTGGCTGAGAACTCCCTGCCAATGGCAGGAAGGGCCACTCCCACAGCAGACAGCATGAAAGGGGTCAGAAACTGAACGGCGCTGACCACAAACAGGATCACAGCACTGGAGACGGCATCATCGGGCTGGTTTTTTGAAGCGGTGTTATGTGGATTTGAGTCTGATTTTTCGTTTATCTTAATCACGTCGTTACTAATCCTATCGACTCTTCATTAGTTCGTGTCCATTATCTCTTTTTTTGTAATATCGGATATGTTTTTCTGAAAAATCCGAACATTCGCCACATTTCTTAACCTGAGTAAAATGAGATCGGAACCGATCCTTATTCACTCACTTACGCTCGTGAAAATGGAATTGCCTTCGGAAAAAATCAACAACTGGCCGGGCTTAACCCTGTTCCAGTTTTCATTGCTCAAAGGCTTGCTGGCCACGATGTATCCTCGTTCATCCGGATTCATGACCTCTGCCAAATTGATCGTCAGGTATTGGCCACGAAGTTTGACAACGTTGTATGGCGCCTGACGCAGTAAGAAATGCAGTCCAAGGTACCCTGCCCTGTCATGGTAAACGAATAGGTGTCTGCCATCACTAAAAATCAGGTTCAGCGTTCCTAATCGGTTTATTTCTTGTAATTTCTCGTGCAAGGCAGTAAAGCCATTACTGTCGGCCAATTGAATACCACGATGGCTGAGCCATGATAATAAACTACAAAAGACAAGCTCGGAATCGGTTTCGCCAATTGGGCTGAATTTTGTAGAGGGAAAACTCAGTTGACTGGGATCTATCGTGCCATTGTGGGCAAAAACCCAGGTTTTCTGATCAAATCTCCGATAAAAAGGATGTGTGTTGATGTAGCCAACCTTACCTGCAGTCGCACGGCGGATGTGCGAGACAAAGATTCGCGAACGGGCGCCTAAGTGTTCCTGAAAATCTTCGGCAAGACGACTCCGGAACGCAGTTCTTGATTCTTTTAAGATTTGGGTCCCATATTCATCATACCAGGCCACTCCCCAACCATCAGGATTTTTCATTGCCCCGGCCTTTAGGCCGGAAAATTCCAAACGAAAGGAAACCTCTTTGTTGAAACAAAGACCAAGTAGTTCGCACATGAAAATTGCCTCCCGACAAAACCCGACCAATTCAAAGTAAGTTTATACCAATTGCAAATATCGTAGAATCCACAAAAAATCAAAAGGACAAACCCTGTCAAACGGATTTGCCCTTATTCAAAAATAATATCAAAGAAAAATAAAGCCTCTTTTAATCAAGGATCAGGGGTGACCCCACTCCTTTTTAATTTTAAGAATGGTTCTGGAAAATTCTTTTTTAAACCGTTCGTTCTCCGTGTTTGAAAACTCGCCGAAATTTACAATTTCCAATTCCCTCATCAGACTCAGAAGTTCAAGAATTCCTCTTTCGGCAAGTTTATTGGATTGAGCAACCCTGTCGTCCTTGTTTTTAATATTTTGGATCGACGAAACAGCATCTTTAAATTGATCGTCGGGATCGCTGAAACGTTTAAGCAAAATTTCAAAAATTAGCGTAAAAACAGCATCGACTCTGTTACTTTTTATCAGTGTAGGGCTGTGTAAAAAAGAGAAGTCTTCCCGGACGCAAACGGTGTCTTTGCCAAGATCCATTATTTTTTCAAACCAGTTAATGGTGTATCTCTTATAATCATCCCGGCGCCATGTACCCTTTTCCCAAATATGCATCCTTATGACTTTAGTCAGATCGGCAATACACGCCTGGGGGGTGTCATAATTATAGGTTCCCAATAACGCTCCGGACTGGAAAATGTCTACTCCGGGATTTTTGGCGTGCTCTGATATTTCAGCGCATAAAATTCTTAGATCTTTGCCGGGTCTGGCTATCAGAATTTTATAGGATGGCTTTCCCTTGTCGATTCGCTGAAGTTCGTCCGCGGATTCAGGCGGAGTAACCGATCCGGCAATAGATGGCGGTAAAAAAGCGGCATGAAGGTTGGGACTCAGATCAACCGCCTCCAGGGCGGCCATAAAAACAGGAAAGTCGTCTTCTTCCAGAGGTTGAACAGGAA
>CAXMTB010000174.1:6344-6590 GCA_964195835.1 uncultured Nitrospinaceae bacterium
GCATTTCCTCAAGCCCGCCTTGCCAGTGGGCATTTCTGGGGTCTTTTTTTTCTTCGATCCATTGTTTGATTTTATTGGGTATCCGCTCCATTAAGCGCTCCTTTTCCCTAAATTGATATGTAAACGTAAATTGAAGACCGTCCCCCCTGATTCTCACAGGCAAGGCAAGTTCGTCAAGAGCGTCCCCATGCAACCTGTTAAAGAGGTTTCAGAAAGTTATTTATATATTTATGGACGTTATATAAT
>CAXMTB010000175.1:0-6370 GCA_964195835.1 uncultured Nitrospinaceae bacterium
CACAAGGTTGGTTCAGGTTGTGATACGATATGAATATCTGGTAAAATTCAGCCCTTTGATATTTGCTGATCATTGCAATATCGCAGGTCCTCCCAACATTTGAACGGTTGAAAAAAGTATGTAAAAACGCCATTCCCGCCACCCCAGGCCATTCCTTCTTGAGAAAATTGTTTTTCATCAGAGGCGCTGATTACAGCAATGCCATTCGATTCACTATTCAAATTTTGGCTCTCTTTCTTCTTCTCCAGCGGTCAGCCAGGTCTCAAACAGCTTGTAACCCACCGACAAAATCAGGGCGCCGATAAACAGACCCAGAAACCCCATGGACATAAAGCCGCCGATCGCACCAAGAAAGATCACCGGCATGGGCACCGGTGCACCGCGACCCAAGAGAATCGGCTTTAAGACATTGTCGGACAACATGACCAGAACCAGCCAGACGGTCAGGATGGCGGCCGTAAAGGTATTTGCCTTATAAAACATGAAAATGATGATCGGAATGGCAATCGGAGCTATACCGATCTGTACGATCGCCAGCAGCAGGCACAAAAAGGCCCACAGGCCGGCTGCGGGTACACCGGCGACGGCGAAACCGATGCCGGCCAACAGAGCCTGTATTATGGCTACGCCCAGAATCCCCTTGACCACATTGCGCACCGTTACCTTGGCGTCCTCTGCAAATTCGGCACCACGCTTGCCGGCCAGGCGGACAAATAGATCTCGGGCCACCCGCCCGCCGCCTTCGGCATTGACCAACAAGATGCCGGCGATAATGATCGAAAGGGCAAACAGAAGTAGGCCCACACCCGTTTTCAGAGACTTATTCAGCAGCCAATTGCCGAATGATTTCAGCTGGGGTTGATAGTGGTCCAGGGTCGACATTAGATTGACGGAAGCCTCCCGCCACACCTTGTCAACCGATGGTCCGATGATCGGCCAATCCACAACACCGGCCGGCAGTAACGGAACTTGGATGCTGCCACTTTGCAGTTCCTCATTTAAGTTTTTGACGCCGTTAAGCATGGAGCCCGCCAATTTAATGCTGGGTAAGATGATAATCAGCAGCGCCACAATGGTCATGGTGGCCGCCGCCAGCTTGGGGCGATTACCCAGTTTCGTCGTTAGCCGGCTGTAGAGCGGGTAAACCGAAACGGCAATGATGATACCCCAGACCACTGGCGAGATAAACGGTTTGAGTATTAGGAAACACCAGCCGATCAGAAGGGCCAGCGCGCTGATTTTAATGGCGATTTCAATCGCCGGGACGACATTGGTTTTGGTGTTGGTCGAATCTGTCATTGCCTTTATCCTTTCGCGTTATGCTGCTCGCCATGATGTTGCACGCGCTTGACGATTTCACAGCAAGATGTGTGACAGCAATTCACAGGCTCTCTTGCCGACTGTTTTGGAAAGCAATTCGCTAACATTTTTAAGGCCTCAAAAACCTGTCTGATATTGCAGCAGCCGCCACAACTATGGCTTGGTGATATGGTATTCTGGTATCACGAAAAATTCAACCCATTGATACATGTTTTCAATTGCAGATATCTGTAACGCTGCTTTTCACCGGACGTGGCTTTTGAGTTCCGAAGGAAGAGTTGGTTATATAGCGTTTTGTCCCTTAACAGTTGTCCCTAAACGTTCACCGATTAGACGACCGATTCGTGTTGCTTCTTTCCATACTTCATTCTGCTCCTCAACTCGTGAGTATCCGAAATCGGATGTCTTGGCATCTGGACCATACATCATTTTCAGCCCGCTCATCTCGCATTCATCCCCCTCGCCACAGGTCAAGCAGGGAATATTTCCTTTAATCGTTAATTGCCCGACAAGATCCATACGTTCATATTCCATTAACTCGGCGGCCAATGATTGATTAACGTTATCCAACACATCGGGCATCAGGCCAGTCAGAACTGTCGCGCACAGCTTGCCCCTAAGCAGATTGTTCACATGTCTCAGCGACCAGAATCTTTCAAGAAGCGCTTTTGTGAAACCGTCTATCTGTCCATAGGGAATATATGCACCGATAATCAACGCTTTGGCTTTCTTTATTTTTTCTGCAAGTTCAGGAAAATCATCTCTAACTTTACAGACGTTATCCGGAACACATTTTTTACAGGCAAGGCAAGGTCTGACGTTAATTTTGCTAAGTTTCACAAATTCGGATTTTAGTCCGGTTGCATCCAATACGGCTTTAACAAGTCTATCCGTGTTACTGTTTTTTATAGGACTTCCCGAAATACCCAATACCTCAGCACTCATTAAGATTCTCCTTTCAATTTGTCATTGCCAAGTTTTTTTCTATCAGCTTTTTTTAGGCCTCTAACCACCAACCTATATGAATCATTAATCATTGCATGAATTTCATCATCGGATATTGAGCCGTCTAAAGTTATGGTGTTCCAATGCTTTTTGTTCATATGATAGCCGGGTGTTACAGTTTTGTACAGGGCACGAAAATGCATGGCAAGATCAGGATCACATTTAAGATTTATTCGTAATGACGATTCACCCCAAAAAACAAGTGCAAACATTTTTCCCATAACTTTATAAACCATTACTTCAGGTCCGAAAGGGAAATCTTCAAACGCGCCTTGTTTTTTAAGAAGATATGATCGAAGTGTTCCGAGTTCCATAGATAAGCTCTAAACTTGTGTGTGTTTTAAACTTAGAGCATTTTTATTTCTTTAAGGTTTGCATATATCGTAAAATCCATAAAAAATCAAAAAGGCAAACCTTCCAAAAAGGATTTGCCTTTATGGAAAACGATATCACAAATATTTTGAAGCTCTGATATTACATTTTCA
The DNA here is from genome assembly GCA_964195835.1 of uncultured Nitrospinaceae bacterium. Classification (GTDB taxonomy): domain Bacteria; phylum Desulfobacterota; class Desulfobacteria; order Desulfobacterales; family UBA11574; genus UBA11574. Next base: position 2,811 of record CAXMTB010000175.1, read on the forward strand.
TAGCAGATCACAAAACGTTTATCGTTTTATACTATCCCCTCTATCTTGTGGTTGCTTTGTAATAAAAGAACTCTGAATTGAATCGACAATACGTGATTTTAAGATGGTCGACCGAGTGCTTAACAATAGTCTTAAATTCTCGCTTTTTAAAGCAGACAATCTTATTTCAAACCTGCCTCTTTGTAATACTGTAATGCTCCGGGATGCATAGGAGCCGTCAAACCATCCGTTACCATACTCTCTTTTGTCAACATATTAAGAGTAGGATGAGAGTATTTTAATGATCCTAAATTTTCGAACACCTCTTTGGTAATGGCGTAAACAACATTATCAGGGATTTTCGCAGAAGTAACAAAGGTCGCCTTTACACCGAAAGTTTTTACATCTTCATCATTGGCTATTTGAGGATACAGTGAAACAGGGATAGAAGATTTGACATAATATGGGTTCTTAGATAGCAGTGCTTCAATGTTGACGATCGGAATGAAAAGAGTTTTTTTAGCTCCTACGGTAGCAAATTTTATTGCCGTAGTTGGATGGCCAACCGTATAGAAAAACGCATCTAACTCACCACGCATTAACATACTTTGTGCATCAGTGTTCTTTCCTATTTTAATCACTTTTATATCCGTTTTCCAATCAATTCCTGCTGCTTTAAGAGCATCGATAGCGTTCTGGCGACTTCCAGAACCAATCTCGCCAATATAGACACGTTTGCCTTTCAAATTTTTGATAGTCCTTGCACCTGAATCAACCGAAGCAAGAAGTGTAATTGATTCGGTGTAGAGACTAAACATAGAACGTAAATCTTTCTGGGGGCCTTTGTCTTTCCATTCATCCAAACCATTTAACGCCTGATATTGACTGTCTGACTGAACGATACCAAACTCCATATCGCCAGCCATAATTGCATTTATGTTAAACACCGATCCTGAAGTAGGTTTGGCGGTGCACCGAAATCCGTATTCTTCCTGTTTGTTATTTATAATTTCAGCAATGGCTCCAGCAGTTGGATAATAGCGCCCCATATAGTCCCCAGTAGCAATCTTAAACACTGTCGTTTTTGCCCAAGCACTAAATGGAACAGTCCATAACAAAAAGAAACTCAGAAAGATAAAAAATACATTCTTCAAATAGTAGTGTCGACTCATGATCCCCCTCTTTTGTTCCTTATTAGGTTGATAATTTAGCTATCTTAAATTTCTACCGGTCCTTATTCTTTCCGATGATAATCTGGATAACCATATCCCGTTTTACCGAAAATTCTTATCTGACAGCTTCGGTTCTGGACTGTAATTTCTCAAGACGATTTCCTCAGAAAAGTATCTCGAACTTGAATTGTCAGAATGTGTATATGTGCCACAATCCACAACAATATACAATTGTAAAATACTTACATTAAAGTTCAGCAAGATCAGATAATTATATAATATAACTTTAGGACAATATTACATTGGAATCTATAAAGACTGTCAAACACAAGATGTTGGGGTTCGGAGAATTACGTTTAGCTTACAGCTTGCCAATATCTCAATACCAATTCAATTACAGATATCGCCAAAAGTAAGGCTAAACAAATCGATTTTTTTAATCCAGGCAAATGCTGTGTTTCCCCCAAACCTACTCTGGAAAACCGTAATACCACCAACCCTGAACCCTGCTTGCGCCGTTAAATTCTTCGAAGAAAAAAAGCGGAGTTTATCCTGCTGTGCCCCGTAGCTCATTTGATGGTACTGGGGTGAAACCTGCTTTTTATTTTGTTTAACTGGGACGGATTTAACCGGGGTCCCCTGACACCCTCTTTTAATCAAGGATCAAGGTTTTACCCCAAACCTATCACCGGTTGCCGGGTTCCTAACGGCAATCCATTTCTTTCATTTTGAGACCCTCAGAGCAAAATATAAACGGCAACTCAGGTTGCATGTACCCATTATACGCCTTACATTTCTTTCGATAACGGCACTGCCGACAGACATCAATGTGTTTACGTTGCTTGCCTTTCTTTGGACATAAAATATATATTTTGTTCTTTTCGCTCTTCATATTTGTATTGAAATTGTAATCATCATAAGGGGTGATGAAAGCAAATCAGATCTTTACGATCTCTTCTTCAGGCTCTCCTTCAGGATTTTAAGAGACTCAGGATTTCATGGCCTGCACCGCAATGAATGCATTTTTTCCTTATTTTCATATAGTTTTAAGTCTTTCAACCGCAATGCTGAAGAGGTTTCAGGAAGCTATTTACTTGTTTATGGACGTCCCCTGTTTCCTGGATTATAACAGCTTCTCTGCACATTCAACGCACATATTAGTTTCCGGCACGATCATTAATCTTTCAAACGGAATTGGTTCTTCACACTCGCTGCATAGTCCAAAATCCGGATCATTTATCGTTTTCAAAACACGCTCCAGTTTGGTCAGGGTTTGTTTCGCTCTGCTTAATGCGGCTTCATTTATACTTTTGCTGCTGATGGCGTCCATTCGGGTAAGCCGACCAATGGCATTGTCAGGAGCGATCGGTCGGGTCAGCTGTTTATAAGATATTATATCTTCTTTTAAAACCTCGATCTTTTCCCTGATATGATTTTCAAGTTTTTTTTTATTTAACATAATTCTTTAAAACTCACAGGTGTAGTTACAGTATTTCAATATCAATTTATTTAATCCATGCAAAAGCTAAATTGGCCCAAATCTACTCTGGAAAACCGTAATACCACCAACCTTGAACCATGCCTGCCCCGCTGTGCCCTGTGAAATTTTTACCCTGTTAAACCGTTTTGTATTTTTTGTTTTACCGGGGCACGGTAGTGAAGGGCAATGCCAATTTCAGCGGGGAACCTTTGAACCTGTATACGTTTACCTGGTTTTTATACGTCTTTCTTGTCGGGCCGTCTTGTCCCGTCGTCTTGTCGGGTCGTAGCTCGCAGAGCGAAGCCCGAAGCTCCTACAGCGAAGGCTGATAATCAATGATCAAGGTTTGCCCCCGATTACACTCTGAAGAAAAAGTGCTTGTCCACACATAGACTGGTGGGAACTTATAAAATTATGTCCCCCAGGGCCTTATAGCAATCCTTTATACTTTAGCTTTATAGTGATTTCTTCCAATGTTTCTTCCACATCAGTAAATGAACTGTGAGGAGGCTGCCAATGATATAGTCTTGAACCAGACTGCTCACCTTTTACGATTGTGGTTACCAAATCAAGATTGACCACAAGCGCTTCTTTCTTAAATCCTGTCAGTTCGATAAACATTAATCCTCCTCTCCTCCGAAAAGATCGCCAATCCCGCGTCCCCTGGTTTTCTCAAACTTTTTCAAAGCCAACAAATTTGCCCGGGTGCCGGCCTGAATCCTAAGTGCTGGGTGTCGCGTCTTGAATAGTGAATAGTAGCACTTTATTCACTATTCAAGATTTGATACCATTTTCTTCGCGTGGTTTGAGTTCGGCGGTTCAATTCTCTTTCCAATAAATGGTTTGTATCTCTGACTACCAGACCAATCCGTTTAAAAACCCCAGTTTGGCCGTTATTAAAGTCAATTTTCCGGTTATCATCAGTATTC
>CAXMTB010000176.1:0-6320 GCA_964195835.1 uncultured Nitrospinaceae bacterium
AAAGCCGTATGAATTGTAATGTAAAGGGTATTATTGAATTTTATAACATAAAATATTAGCTAAGTCAATCGTAACGGCAACGAAAAAATTTAAAATCGATCTATTTATTGTTCAACAAAAATGTCTCCTTTAACTAACCCTTTGCTTTTTGATCCATGGCCCGTTTGATGGCCTCCATAGCGGTACCAATGCTTAAGGTCCCGGTATTAAGAACCATGTCGTAATTAAGCGGGTTTTCGATATCCGAATTAAAGTACTTTCTAATAAAAGCTCTACGATCCGAATCCGCCCTTATGACCCTGCGCCGGGCCTCTTCTGTACCAACATTAAAGTCTTTAGCCACATTCTTAACTCTTGTTTCCAGCGGTGCAACCAGTCGAACACTCAGCCGTTTATCCGGCGGCAGGATAAAGTTGGCTCCCCGGCCCACGATTACAGCCTGATCGTGTTTTTCAATGGTTCCGATGACTTTCATCAAATGCTGAAGATACTGATCCGACCAGAGATATTGCTTGTGCACCAGAGACGATATCCAATCTTTTCAAGGACTGAATCACCCTTTTCATCCAGAGTTTCGAGAATACGGGCGCTGACAAGGGCACTTTTAGCTATCTCATGAACAACTTCCTGGCAAAACAAATCGAAATCGAGTTTTTCGGCCAGTAATTTGGCCAAGATGTTGCCGCCGCTTCCAGGCTCTCTGGATATGGTTATAACTGATATTTTCAGGGTCTCTTTTTTCTTTTCTTTTCTTTTTTCAATAGCTGCCACTTTTGAACCTGTTCTTCAATGATTTGATGGATTGAACGGGTTTTCGTTTTCATACTCCCTCCTTTCATGGCTGGAGTTTCAAATATCCGAAGTTCTTATAAAGCACATTCTGGCTATCATTCAACGATATGGTGTATGAATTTTTCAATCTTACTAATGGTTCTTTCAATATGTTGATACGGATGTCTCTAAACGAGATGAATGATGCCTGAATCATGCATTTCTAAAAATTGAAGCTCTGAGACCCTAATCATAACCTCGGCTTTTCCCTAATATAAGAAGTGTTCACGGAGAACAAGTCGGATTTTGAAATAGCTATTATGGTCAGAAAGTTTAATAGAAATTTCCACTTAAATTTGAAATCGAATTCTGGTGATAACTTGCAAAAAATCAGATATCTAATGATTCCAAACTGATGTGATACTAAAAATGTATCTGACGCCCGGTTTCAGCATTTTAATGAAAACCAGATCATCCCCTCAACACAATATCTTGTATAATTTAGTTCCACCCCAAGCCGCTCTTAAATTCATGATGTATTTCCTGAAGCTTCAATTTCCGAAAAGAGAAGGTCTATTCATTTTTCAGGGCCGTTATATTTGGTGGCAATTTGACTGTCTACGGGCTTTGTCAGAGCATCTTTCCTTTGTGTAGTTCTGCAGGAGATAATCCAACTGGAATAGCTGACTGGACTTCATTTCCCCAAATTGAAAACATCGTTGCCTATTTTTTTGAGAACTGAAAGGGGACTTATCACCTATTTCAAAATCAGAAATAATTTTTATCTGAATTTTTTCAATATAAAAATTACTATCTATTATGAAGACATCTAATTTGGAAGGCACGCTTAACCGCGGTCCATTACACGAATAACGAACCGCCATACCATCCTTGCTAATGTTAATAATTTGACCAAAGATAGTGGGTTTATAATTAATTATTGCATACATACCATCTTTGGCCTGTAACCGGTTATAACTTCTTTTTTCAACTGGCCTTTCCGTATTTTTCATGGCAGCAACTCCTTGCTAAAAATTGTAATTCAAAGTATTTTTAAAGCTGAAAAAAGATAGAGAGGGGGCACTTGGTCCGATGATTCCAAACCAGCCCACAACAATCGTTGCAACTACTCCTAACTTGGTGAAAATTTATTTCCATTTTCCCCAATAAAGATAAGGTTACTAAGTTTCTTATTTAAGATGCTAAAGTTTTTTTCAAACACAGCCCGACCAAATGGATGGATGGTTTTTAGGCCATTAGTGTCAATAAATATTTCCCAGAAACCGGTGCCAGCCTCAATTAATATGTTGATCAATTCGTGTGCAGAGTTTCCATCAAAATCACCATTCAATTTCAGATGGAGGCTGTCTCTATTTTTATAGGAAATAATGTGGAAATTTGATGCCATTGTTTTCCTCGTAAATACTGCATTTTTATGTGCTTATGAATGTATTTTTTTCAGGTTGTTCATGTATACTTATGTCCTTTGTGTCTTAATTCCCAGCTTGTTCCTGCCTGCCCGGATTATGGTTCGGTCAAGCTAAAAACATTGTTGTATGTTCCGAAGCAATTCAGACAGGTCTGGTCATTTTGGGGATCTTCTTCCCATTGCTTATCAACCAGAAACTTGTATTCGTATCTTCCAGGAGGAATCACCACACTCTTATTCCACATCCCATTTTCATCACTTTTCATGGGGTGCTTTTTTGCATTCCAATTATTAAAATCCCCCATAAGGATGACCTCTTTGGCATCGCTTGATTCAAATGAAAATGTCACCCCCCGACGTTTAATTTTCTGTTTTGCCTTGATCTTTGCCATATGAAACCTCCTAAAATAAGACTGATTGATTCGAAAAGACAAAATGTCCTTTTTGATGTTGTCTATTTAATTTCTATACTGCATCTCATTTTGCCTTTAAGACTTTAATCGAAAGAATTCCTCGATGCTCTGCATCGGGGTTAATAAGGTAAAAATTCATTTTGATACCTCGCAGCTCTGCTGCGGGGTAGTTCATTGTTGTTTTACCCTCTTCCCGTTTTGGTATTAGTGATTCAAGGGCTGCCAAGATTGTGGGAAACTAAATTTTTTTTGACGTTTTTTGCTGCTGGTCCCCGCTGACCTTCTTCCACGTCAAAGGTCACGCTATCCCCTTGATCAAAGGTCTTAAATCCAGACATGTTTATAGATGAGTGGTGAACAAATATGTCCTCACCATCTTCCTTCTCAATAAAACCAAACCCTTTTTTGGCATCAAACCACTTTACAATACCATTTGCCATAATACTAACCTCACATTTAATTTTTTTAATTATGTTCCCAAGCCTTATCTCGTCACAGCACCCTCGCCAATCTGTCGTTAACTCAAGTTTTTTCAATAAGGATAGAACACTTTTTCTTGAAATTATTCTATAATTTCAAGAACCGATCTTTTATTTGTTTTTGCTGAAACGGCGTTTAAAATCGTACGTATAGCTCTGGCAGTCCGGCCCTTCTTGCCGATAACCTTTCCTGTGTCTACTTTGGCCACTTTTAGTTCCAATACCGAGGTCTGCTTTCCTCTGATCTCTGTAACTGATACATGTTCTGGATTGTCAACTAATGCTTGTGCGATGAACTTGATCAGGTCTCTCATAACTCCTGTCCCATTGTTGTTTGTTGAAAACATTAAAGATTTTCTTTCTTAGGCAATTAGAAGAAAAATTTTAACATTTAGTGGGAATTAATTAAAATGTGGAAGACATTTTTGCAGTGGAATGATTAATCGTAAACCTGTTTTCTTCAGAATAGTCTATTCCGGGTGCAATTAAACCCTCTATAGCTGATTGTTGAATACTTTGCATTGCCTGTAATAATTCACAATCTTTATAGCAATCTTCTTTTGGGTGATTTTTTCTGTGACAAGTCTTGCATGGAGAAGAAATCATAATACCCTCTAGTCCTTTCTGCCCTGCTGCGAGTTCAGGACAAAAGGAGCACCTCATTGCATTTCAAAACGCTTAAAACAGTTATTCATGAAAAAGCAATCCAAGAATCAATGTAAATTTTGGCTATTCTTACTACAAATTCCTGAATATACAAGATGAGATTATCATGGGCATAATATGGGGGCAAAACCCATATTATGAAAAAGATGACAGGTAGGTTCTAAGGTTTGTTTTTTTGTTCTTGATACCGAATTTCTTGCGTATATTATTTCGATGAAAATCGATTGTGCTGGTAGCCAAATTCATAATGTCCGCAATTTCCTTGGTGGTTTTACCCTGTTTGATCTGGTTCGTCACCTGAAGTTCCGTGGGAGAAAGCTTTATTAATTTAGAGGACAGGCCGTGTACAAACGGAGAAACAATATCATTTAAATTTGACTCTAAAATACCGATATAGGCCCGCTGTTTCTCATCCAGCCTTTTGCTTTTTATTTTTTCCAGATAGGGCAAAACCAGCTCCCTGACATTCAATACAACCTTTTCTTCAAGTTCAATTTTGTCTTCCTCCCTTTGTTTCAACAAGACTTTTAAGGCTGTGTTGGCTTCCTCAAGACTAATTGTCTTCACCTCCAATTCCATTCCCCTTTGTTTCAACGCTTTTTCTGCTTTCTTTCGACTGGATATCTGTGCCTTTAATTCCTTGTTGATTCTTACAAGCTCTGCCGTACGTTCCTCAACCCGTTTTTCCAACTCGTCGTGTGCCTTACACAGCGCAATCTCCGCCTGTCTCTTTTCGGTAATGTTGCGAACATATTCGACGATGCCGCTTGGATTCCCATAGGCATCTAAAATAGGGAAAGCATACAACTCCAGCCATCCCACTGTTTGTCCGGATTCAACTAAAGGCACAATGTCTTTTTGCAGGCTGCCGGTCTCAAGGGCTCTGGTGGAGGGGCAGATCTCGCAGCGCTCGGTTTTGCCGTGATAAACCTGATAACATTTTCTGCCCTCAAACGGCATGGCATGCGCGTACCATTTCTCCATGGTATTGTTGATTTTAAAAATATTTAAATCGTTATCCAGGACGGAAATTCCGTCTTGGATGGCATCGAAAACGTTCTGTAAAAAACGTTCACTCTTGTTCAATTCCTCTTCGGTCCGTTTACGATCCGTAATATCAAAAAAGACACCAGTCACATATTTCATATCCCCTTTGTTATCACAAACGATCTGACCTCTTTCTTGTATCCAATGGATATCCCCAGTTTTAGACCTGATCCTGTATTCTCTTAAATATGATTTGTCAGTTTTTAGACCCTCGACAAAGTGTTCTCTTGCAGCTTCAAAATCTTCCTCAACTATTATATCGGACCATTTCATTTTCCGAGTGTTAAATTCATTAACATCATATCCGGTCAATAATTCAATCTTTATATCAAAGAATTCAATAGACCAGTCTTTATATCCTTTGTATACAACACCCGGGAGATTATTAACCAATAATCTGTATTTTTCCTCACTCTCCCGAAGCGCCTCCTCGGCTTGCTTGCGATCAGTGACGTCCCAAACAGTCGATATCATCAACTGTTTATCAGGAATCGGTATATTTTTCGCGGTAATGAAAGATGTCTCGCCTCCTTTACGGGTAATCTGCACATCTATCCAATACATACGCTCCGGGTCACCACTGGCACAATCATCCAACACCCTCTTCTTAATCTCTTCCCTAAATTCCGGTTCCTCGTAAACGGCATCCCAAAAAGCGTCCGGGTCTGCAAGTGCCTCTCTTGTTGTTCGGTAGTAATTGGGAAAGTTGTCGTTCATATATTCAAATTCCAAAGCAGGATCAACAGAGTTCACAGCTATACCTATAGGAAGACTATCCATGACCGACTTAATAAATACTTCTCTCTCCTTCAACGCCTCCTCTGCCAATTTGCTCCCAGTTGCTTCTACCTCTAACTCCTTGATTCTCTGTTCCAGCTCTTTATAGATTGCTTTCTTGGACATTACAAAATCCTCCACTTTAAAAACGAAAAGGCCCATACTTTAGTATATTTAAGTGCTAAACATGAGCTTTCATATATTACATTGGGTGTAACCCCTGAATTTGGCAAATATTATATAAATTTTATGTAATGATATTAGATTGTAGAGCAATTAATATTGAACAGTAAATTAATCAGAACAGATTTAAAAGTATCAATAAGATATGAAGTTCGCTGGAAGATGATATTAAGCGCTTACATTTAAATATCACAGAGTGGCTGGTATTTTCAATTATTTTGATCTATGGAATATGATGTTGGTCTGACTGAGGGATAGGCTACTTTTTAAGGGAATAGGGATATTCCATTCACTTTTGAAGATGACCTTTGACCTTTGATACCTTGCAAAAAGTCCAGATATCTTATGATTCCAAACCGATGTGATATTAATAACCTATCTAACACTCAGTTTCAATATTTTAATGAGAACCTGGTCATTTCCTATACACTATATATTGTATAATTTTGTACCGATCCAAGCCGATTTTAAATTCACGGTGCCTTAACTTTATTAGTTCTTCATTTAATCCAGTCGGGATGATGATCCGATCTCCTTTTTACCCTGATGAATATT